>JAVYSB010000003.1:233731-261189 GCA_038729425.1 Thermoplasmataceae archaeon
CGTTCAAGCCGGCGGCCCTCGCGGCTGGTCCAAGAAGATTTTCCCTTTTTACGACTCCATTGTTCTGGATTCTGTTCAGGAAAATCTTGGATTGCAAAAGGCTTTCAAAAATATCTTCGAACTCCTTTCTAACATTGGTGACCAATGTTTCTATGCCGGATCCATTGATCTGGCAGCCTCCAATGGATGAAGCAGAGAAAAAATACCTGTGTCCAGCAAGGCGGGATATAATTCTTGCAACATTCTCCCTCAGATAAGCCACCTGGTGCTGCGGCACGCCAAAGCCGGAAGGCTCGCAAAGGCGCTTAACGACCTCAAGATTGCTTCTTATTCTTTCAAGTTCAAGCATTACCAGCCTGGAATACCAAACTTCCTCAGAAACCTCCAGATCAAGTGCGTCCTCAACCGCCATCTCAAATGCTATGGAATTCGAAATAGCATGAAAGCCGTTGAGTCTCTCCACGATCAGGAGCGCGTCCTGCGGGGTCAGTCCTCTCACCTTCAGTGTACGGGTCTTGTAATATGGATCGACTTCAATATGCTTGATCAGCTCTCCCGGCGTGTGGATATCAAACCCAACGGACTCAAGCAATCCACCGGTAGCTGGTCCATATGCAAAAGTAAATTCTCCTGGAAGATTCTTGTAAGTCTCCGTGGGGCTGTACGCATTGCGATTTGAAATGACCTGATCATATACGGAATATTTCTCTGTATTACCGATAAATCTTCCTTGGGCGTTACCAAAACTATAATGCCTCAACGTACACCACCAGATATAAGATTCCGATTAAAAGGGGTAGAACGGAAGATAGAATGGAAAGCGAAGACATGAGCGGGTCAGTCTCCATTTTTGGGGATTTACCGCTGAATATCATGCCGGTCACATTGTAATTAACTGAGATGAAGGCCGTTACCAGAAATATAACCACAATGATAAACGGCGCGTACATGTGCAGAGACAGCACATCCGCAAGAATCAGAAATTCTCCAAAGAACGTTCCAAAAGGCGGCGCACCTGTTACGGCCAGCGAGGACATCAAAAGCGATGCGGATGTGTATGGCATAGAAGAAGCCATTCCATTGACTTCTGAAATTTTCTTCTTTCCCGTGAATCTCAGAATGTTTCCCGACGAATAGAAGGCGCCCGCTTTTCCAAAGCTATGCGAAAGGAGAAGAAGCAGGGCGCCAGTAAGTCCTAGAGGACCTCCGGCAGCAAGTCCGAGAAGAGCGAGATTCATGTTCTCCATCGTTGAATATGCAAACATTCTTTTGTATCTTACCTGGTAGCCCATAAAAATGGAGGCTGCCACTATTGAAATGACAGCGAACCAGACATAGAGCTGTGTGACAGGTTCAATTTCATATACCCTGTAAAGCACATAAAGCGCTGTGGGGAGGAGAACTCCAGAGAACATGGCGCTCACCGGAGATGGCGCCTCGCTGTGAGCGTCCGGAAGCCAGGTATGAACTGGAAATACTCCGACCTTTGTACCGAAGCCTATTAGGGCAAGCGAGACAGCAAGCACCATTATGCTAGAGTGCACGTGAGAAACAATGGCAGATGAAACCGAAAGAGTCCCAAGCGTATAATAAATCAGTATTATGGAGATGAAGGCGAAGGTTACGCCAGCCGAAACTATTATAATGTATCTCCATGTCGCTTCGAGTGAGGTTTCTGTTTTCTCAGTTATCAGGAGGAGAGCGGAAGAAATTGTAGTGGCTTCTATGCCAACCCACATCAGCCCATAGTTGTTGACTTCTAGCGAGAATAACATGGAGACGGTGAAAAGATTCATGAGAAAGTAATAGCTAGGTTCGCTGATGCCCATGATCTCTATGCCTCTCAGGTACCTTGTGGAATATATAGTCGAAAGAAGATACACCGACAGAACCATTATTATGAAGACCATTGTTGAATCCTGAACGAAGAAAAATCCAACCTGTGGGCGCTCAAAGTACATTATACCTGCAATTACCAGGTCAGCGGAAGCCGCTGCTACTGATGCCTGCTTGATTCTGGATCGATAAAGAACGCTGGCTGCTCCCGGGATCAATATGATCAGCACTGCAAATATATCTCCGAAACTCATCCTCTCAACTCCTCCACAGGATCGTGGGTGAATTTCTCGAGAACGACAATGGAGGATATCACCACAAGTGCAAGGACATCAAGGAAAACGCTTGCCTCAATAATTATGGGTATTGGAAGGAGAAACATAGCAAAAAGAACCAGGGAATTTTCCTCCTCTACATAACCGATGATCTGAGTGAATGTCGTCTTGCGTGAGGCTATAAGAAAGAGTCCCTGGAAGAATAGGGTCAGCGGGAAAACAAGAACCGCTGAGTTGCCTGAATTGCCAAGGAACGAATGAAGGACAATCCCGGAGAACGCTATGGAATATATTATAAAAACAGATATAACAATGAAGATGAGATCTAGAAGAAACAGATAGGAAAGATTGACCCGCCTCTCGTAGAGGTATATCATCCTTCTTGGAATCCGTTTCTGCAAGAAGTAATTGACAAGAAATGCCCTGAGAAATATTATGAGTACGCCAAGAATGAAGAAGTCATAAGACTGTTCCTGCCAGCCTATTATGAACGCAACTACTGCTATGAGCACCGACTGCACGGACTGCCCGGTTATCATTGAGACAATGTATTCCTGGCCTTGTATGTAAAAAGCAGAAACTGCAATTAAACTGGAAACCAGATACACTACGGTATCGACGTTATTCACGGAATCACCTCAGCAAATATGAGGAAAAGTATGGAAAACGTAAAGGCTGTGGCAAGGTAGTCCATAACTCTGAACAGTCTCAACTTGGCAAACGAAGTTTCAACTACCAGTATAATTAGTACGAGAAGAAGCCATTTTGCCATCATTACGGGTATATCAATAAGGAAATATGGAGATGTGGAAAAAAGCCCCCACGGGATCAGGAAAACATTAAGAAATACAGACCCCAGCAAGTATTGTTTAATGTATGATGACCACTTATTTATGGCAAGAAGTTTTCCGCTGTATTCATAATTCAACCCCTCGTCAATCATTCCAAGTTCCTGTGCCCCAGAGCTTTCAAGCGGTATTTTCCCTGTCTCGTAAAAGAAAAGCATAAAAAATGCAAGTGTTGAGAATATGTGCGCAAGGGAAAGATTCTCAAGGAAATTTGACGAAAGAAAGGCGTTTGTAGTGTATGGATTATTCGTCGCAGTGAGGAGAGATACGGCTATAAATACTGTTATGAGAGTGCCTTCGGAAAGAAAGTTAAATGACATATTCCTAGAGACTCCCATGGCCACGTAGTTGCTTCCGGAATTCATGGCCGCTGCCGATTTCAAGAACGCGGCAAGTGAAAAAAGGATAGCACCGCTGAGAAAATCGCCTGAAGCCGTGAAATAAACCGGAACTGGGATCAGTACTGGTATTATGAGCGCTATGAGGGAGTATATCCCGAAGATCACATAGGGAATGTATCTGAAGAAAACCCCGGAACCTTCAGGTATAATCGTAACTTTGCGAAAAAGTTTCCAGAGATCATAATATGGTTGGAAAATACTTGGGCCCCTGCGCGACTCGACCATGCTCTTGAATCTGGAAAGTATACCCGCAAATAACGGCGCGCTCAGAATGACGAAGAAGTACTGCGTCAAAGTCTCTATTAATGTTATTGTGTCCATGTTAGCCCACCAGTTTCAGACAGGCGTCATCAACCAGCCAAGGCTGGCGGTTTTTTCTGGTGGAAACGCCATTCCACGGACGATAGGGTATTTTAATCATTTATTTAAATGAACCTTACACACGCGCAAAGTTACTCTGGTGGTCGATCCTTTATAACTAACATATTCAGCATTGTTATTCGTATTGCAAACTGAAATACGGGAGAGAACTCTCCTATTAATTTCTGATTACTCTTGCTTCGCAAAACATGTGTTGAAGGAGGTTCGAATATATAGCCTCATAGAATAATTGTTGCCTGAATAAAGGAGATCGCAGGTATATTTCCTGTTGCGTTAAATTTTTATCTGTACAATGATGTACTGCTTCCACAGAGGGGCTGTGGGGTAGCTTGGTATCCTACGGGCTTTGGGAGCCTGAGACCCCGGTCCAAATCCGGGCAGCCCCATGTTATTTTTGCCATATGGCGGGAAATTATTTTTATCTGCTCAGTGTTAGCTAATTCGGCGAGTATGAGGACAGGAGATCAGAAATCGCAAACGGTCAATGAAAAGTTGGACGTTGAGGATTACAGGTGGCTTTATGATCAGATCAGAGTTCACATAATGCATGAGGATGAATTGCTCGAGTACAGAACCTCACTTTTTATCACGGCCACATCGATACTCATAGGCGCTTATTCCCTGTCATTCGCTGCCTCTTCTTCCTACCTTACGTTTGCAACGTGGTTCAGGATCATAATTTCTGTCTCTGGTGCCCTGATCACAATTATCTGGGAGGGTACTGTCATCAGGACTCAGAGCGCCAATGAGATGTGGAAGAGTAAAGCCAGGGATCTGGAGGCAGAAATTAAAAATGAAATCCCAGCTTATGATCGAATCCTGAGAATTTACACATCGCACGCCGAGAGGTTCACGAAAACAGGCATGAAGAAATTCAGAACCCATGGTCTTTCCACTGGCAGGTCATGGAGGTTTGTGCCCGTGATTTTTCTGTCACTCTGGACCGTGATGCTTATCATTAACGAATTTCTATGACTCTCTAATATTACTCATTAAGGAGGTTCAGGAGCCTTTCTGTACCTTCACTGATCGATGTGCTTGAACTGATCCGAATGGACGCATCTTTCGCGAGGCGAAATGGCGCCTGAATCAACCCTCTGGCTACATCAGGAAGGTTGTCCCCTCGTCTTAGAATCCCTGCAACGTGGAAGTCATTAACATTTTCCATCCACGGCTGGTAAGAGACCGCTAGAACGGGGGTTCCGCATGCGAGAGACTCCGCTCCAACATTCCCATAGCTTTCCCAGCCTGTAGCCACAACAGTGAGGGATGAATGAGAATACAGATTGGCCAGATCCTTTTCGGAAACTACGTTGAGGGTTTCCACAGTCCCACTCATTTGCTTCTTCTTTACTGTTCCGCCAAGATTACCTCCAAATATCTTGACTCTGTAACCATCTTCACAAAGTATTTTGGAAATATTTTCAGATCGGACGGCGCTTTCTAGGCTGTTGCCGCTGTAAATGAGGATGTCACCATTCCTGTGTTTCCTTTCTTTTAGTTTGAAAATTCCAGTATCGAGTGGGGGATATATGACAGCATCCGATTCAACGCCAAACAATAGCCAATTAAGTGATTCCGTGTATCCGCTGTTTGATATCACGTAATCCGAGGTTTTCAGATTTAACTTATGATGTTTGCTTAATTCAACCCAGTTTCTCCTTGCTGAAGGTTTCCCTGCAGTTGGGGGGATCCCTGTCTCTGCCCCGAAATAAGAAATTAATCCTCCGAAAACGTGTGAATAAACAATGGTTTTCACTCCAATACTCTTCTTTAAACCGTGGAGGAGTGAGAAACGATCCTTGAAATCATCGGTCATAACATAATCCACATTTACTTCGCTGAAGAACTGTGAGGCTGACCCATCGTTCCTTCCTGAGATCCTTGCTTCTTTCATTTCATTGGACAGGTAATCAAGGACCCTTTCGCTTCCTGAGTAGACAAAATAACTGACTCTATGGCCAAGTTCCAGCAATCCTTTTCCAAGTAGAAGGTGCGGTTTGACTCCTGCGGAAAATATATCATCTCCTTCGATTATGAATCCGAAACCTGCCATGATCTAGGATACCCGTTTTAATAATGTTCTATCATGACTTTAAACTTCCTTATTTTACCACCATGGAGACAAAACCAAGCTCGGCCATTTTGGCATTCCTTTGCCAGCTGTAATTTAAGTGAAGTCCCCCTTTACATTCACAACTGTCTTATGATACCAATCTTGCCCATAAATAGGATACAGCAATGCAAAGGAAACATTCCATTGACGATGTTTCACCTTCTTCCAGAACGGATTGAATTTAACAACACAAACCCATTCATCACAACCCGGAAAATCATGATTATGTCTGTTCGGATGCTTCTCTACCATATCTACACAGACATCTTTCCCATTGGCGGACCTGATCTAAAGGGCCCTTTTCCCCATCTACGGTGTTTAAAGGAAAGACTGCGAAGAATGCTGAAGGAGTAAATCAGCAGCCATGAACTAATGCATAAATTTCTCACCACAGAGAATGCACGTTATTTCCCAGATGTGGTCTTGGTGCATCATTATATACATTCTTTCAAAAATTGAATTTATAAGACTTGCTGCTTAAACCTGGCGATCTTTTGGATCTGTAAGCCCACTGGTTGAGAAAATGTAAACAAGAACGAAGAACAGCACAAACAGCGGAACAAGCAAGAGATCGGAAATGGGAACAACACTTTCCGCGAACCAGAAAGCAGAGAATGTGAAGAGAATTGACGAAACCGCCACCTTCATAATTCCCTGCTTCAGTTTTCTTATGCCTCTTCTGAGGACAAACGAGAATACCACCACAACAATCAAGCCCCCAATAATCCCATAAGCGGTGGACCCAAAACTCTCGGGAAACAGTGCCACCAGAACTATTGCTGCTTCGAATGATTCAACAGCTCCTACAGAAAAAGCTGTATAGGAAACCCCCTTTTTGCCCGGCGTCTCTTTTTCAGATTTCGGGAAATTATTCATTTTCTGGAATTTCATGGATCTTCTGGCGCTCTTTGCAAGTCTCTGGGCAAAATATAACAGAAGCAGGGCAGAAACGATCCTGACCAAGAAAATGGGAAGATAGGAAATCCTCTCTCCTATGAATATAGCTGGAACCATGACAACGAAAATTCCAAGAACTGTGTAAAGAATTGGCCCCACTCCCCCCGTCTCTGCTGAAATTGTTATGGCGACGGCGGAAGCTTCGGACATTTCAAGAATGACGATCCCCAGTGCGGCAAGTAACACTCCCAAGTTGATCATGATCTGAAATGTTCCACAAAGAAATAAGAAATGCGGTAAGGATCAACTGGGTGATCGAACATTAATACCGGTTCTCTCAGCGAAATTATTTGGGAAATGTTCCATTGCTGATTCCAACCCTTCCTTAATCTTGGAGACGTCGTAAGTTAGTTTTTCAACGAGGCTTACGGGTTCTATGGTATAATATATATTCCGGTATCCACCATTTTCTAGGGATACGGAGTCCTTGAAACACAGTCCAGCCATTACAAGTTTTTCAAGTATCCTGTGAACGGTGCTCCTGTCTTTGTTCGCTCTCTGTGCCAGAGAATCAAGCGATATTTCGCTCATGCCATAAAGAGAAAAGAATAGATCGCATTCAGCGGTGTTCAACGAATAGAGACAACTGAGAAGATCCGAACAGCTGACCTTACCTTTGAGAATTTTACCCAGCGGAGTCCCTTTCATATGTGTGTAACAATAATGGGCATTAAACACTTTGCATGGTCAATGCAATACAGTAAAATATAATACAGAAAATGAGATTACATGGAGTCCTGCGGCGTTAGACCCAGCGATCATGGTGATATGAATGGATTACGATGATGACATAGAAAAGATAAGGATGAAACATATGGAGGATATAATGAAATCAATGAAGGGAGAAAAGAGGGACGCTGATTCGACCCCTATTGTACTGACTGATTCAAATTTTGCCGGAGAACTCATGAAGCATAACCTGATGGTTGTGGATTTCTGGGCACCGTGGTGCGGCCCATGCCAGATGGTGCACCCAATTATTGAAGCTCTAGCCAGGGACTACGCTGGCAAGGTCAAATTTGGCAGGCTTAATGTCGATGATAACCAGGCGACATCCATGATGTTCAAGGTGAGAAGCATTCCGACCATTCTCATTTTCAAGAATGGAAAGGTTGCAGACGGCGTTATTGGAGCGGTTCCAAGGAACATGCTGGAATCTAAGATAAAGTCCGTGATGCGCGCAGAGTAGTGGTATCGATGACCGGTGGCGCGGAAAAGAGCTATGATGTTATCATAATAGGTGGGGCATCAGCGGGCCTTACAGCTTCGCTCTACTGCAGCAGGCAAAACCTGAAAACACTGGTAATTACAAAGGATGTGGGAGGGCAGGCACTGCTTACCAATGACATACAGAATTACCCCGGTTTTGATCAGGTCAAGGGGTTTGAGCTAATGACAAAGTTTCAGAACCAGTCTGCTGAATATGGTACGGAGTTTGTATATGACGAGGTGAGGAGTGTGGTCCAGAGCAATGGCAAATTTATCGTTGAGACCGTCTCAGAGGAATATGAGGCCGAAGCTTTGATTCTAGCCTTCGGTAAGACACCACGAGAACTGGGGGCACCCGGGGAGAAGGAGCTTTCAGGGAGAGGCATATCTTATTGTGCGGTCTGTGACGGTCCGTTGTATAAGGGGCGGAGGGTCGCGGTTATAGGCACCGGCCCGCAACTCATAGATGCGGCCATATATCTTGTTGATCTTGCCGCAGAACTGTTTGTGATACACACTACATCAAAGTCTCAAAGAGATCAGGATTCCGTAAAAGCCCTCTCGTCTCGGAAGAATGTCACATTCATTGAGTCTCAGAAAGTGAAAGGCTTCAGGCAAGTGGATACTGGAATATCTATTCTGATGGAAAGCCATTTAGATGGATCGATCGTCAGAGATATAGAGGTTGACGGGATATTTATTGAGAATGGATATATCGCGAAGACAGAGTTCCTGAAAGGCATAGTGAATCTCAACGAAAGGAATGAAGTAATTATAGACAGCCTCTGCCACACATCTATGGACGCTGTCTTTGCTTGTGGCGACGTCACCAACATGCCTTACAAGCAGGTGGTAATATCTGCTGGACAGGGTGCGGTAGCAGCACTTTCCGCTTTTAATTATATACAGGAAAAGAGGGGGCTTGTCCCCATAAAGACAGACTGGAGAGACATAAGGAAATAAATTCGATTTTGTGGGCGTTTAAATTTTATCGTCGGTGCAAGGAATGCACTGACCCCAATATTATTCATATGCTGGGTGTTTATGCTAAGATTACATGACCGACGAAGTCACAGAAACTGATAAGCTTAAGGAAATCCAGAAGCTGATGGAGTACCTTGGATCACAGGTTCCAGAGAACATGAACGCCTTTGGCGGATTCATACAGAGCGTCCAGAAAAACGGAAAACTTTCACTCAAGGTGAAGGAATTGATATCAATAGCCCTTTCTATAAGTTCACAGTGTGAGTGGTGCATTCCATATCATGCCAAGATGGCACTACAGAATGGGGCAACCGTGGATGAGATAATGGAAGCTGCGATGGTCGCGGTTCTGATGTATGGATCTCCGGCTCTTATGCACGTCATACCCTTAAAGAAGGCCCTTGATGAGTTCGGTTCAAAACGGACCGCTTAAAAATCAACTTATGGTATCGATGATTGATACCATCTCGTCTTCATATTTCCTCACTCCACTTTCCCGGCCTAGATAATCACGTGAAAGCGCAGAAACATAAAGAAAGCTCAGGTGACATCCAGTTTCCGTTTCATATATCGATATCTTGCATGGGATAAACATACCCATTCTCAGGTCCTCGGCCATCACCTCCCTAGCCGCAATTGGTTTGCACACATTGAGGATGTAGTATTTCCTGAATTTGTCACCAAAATTTGATTCAAGTATGTGCTGCACATCAACGTAGGACAGAACAATGAACCCGTTTTCCTTCAGGGCGTGAGATAGTTTTCCATAAACGTCCTCAACGTCCAGGTCAAGATCCTTCTCATAGCTGTACATGCTTCATTATTTTCAGGAACCTTATCAATGTTGACAATTGAAATCGCAGGAGGGTCAGTGGTTCCTGCGCATGAATTCAACGATTCTCTTCGATCCTTCCGTTATGTTCTCCTCACTTGTGGCATACGAGATCCTGAAGTGTTTTTCTCCCTGGTTTCCGAAAGCTGACCCAGGAGTAACAGTCACCTGAGACTCTTCCAGAAGTTTCATTGACAGCCTGTCTGAATCGATGCCAAGATCATATTCTGGAAACAGGTAAAACGCGCCTTCAGGCCTGACAAAGCTAAGGCCAGGGACATCGGAGAGCAAATCCATGAGCATGTTCCTTCTCCGGAGGAATGCTGCCCTGAAACGTTTTGGGGTTTCCCTGTCGTCGAGTGCTGCAATTGCAGCATACTGCGAAACCGAAGTAGCGCAGGTCAGGGTCTGCTGCTGTATGATATCAGACGCCTTTATAATCTCTGGGTTTGCAAGCATGTATCCTATTCTCCAACCAGTCATCGCATAACTCTTTGAAAATCCACTCAGGGTGACTGTGTGATCTGCCATCTCGGGGATCGAGGCGGGCGAGAATGGCCTACTCTCATATGAAAGATCTTCGTAAATCTCGTCAGATATAAGGTAAAGATCGTGATTCAGCGCAAAATCTGAAAGGTTCCTGATCTCTTTCTCTCCATACACCCTGCCTGTGGGGTTGCTCGGGTTGCTTATTATTATGGCTCTGGTCCTCTTATCCACGGATTTTTCTAGCACATCGAAATCGAAGCCGTATTTTTCGTCTGTCCTGACACCTCTTGGGACACCATCGTACAGTTTCACTATGTCAGGATATGACACATAATACGGTTCTGGTATCAGGACATTGTCGCCGGGTTCCAGTATGGACATCATCGCCAGAGACACCGAGAATTTTGTCGGGGTTACGATTATATTGTTTGGATCCGCAATTATATTGTTCAGATCCTTGAATTTCTGTGCAATCTTGGTTCTGAGTTCAGGAACGCCTTTGGATGGGGTGTAATGAGTCTTTCCGCTCCGTGCCGCCTCAAAACCTGCGTCAATTATGTTTTCCGGAGTTGTAAAATCGGGTTCTCCGAGAGAAAAGTTGTATACCTTTTTTCCTGTCTTTCTCAGTTCTTCGGCTTTGAGGCTCATGCCAATAGTAGCTGAGGGTGATATGTTTCTTAGTCTGGATGATACCATTAAAAATGATTGCCAAACTTAATATTATCTTTTCTGTCAATTCCATGTGAAATGTCTATGCCGCAAAACAGTATGGAATGAAAGCGACGGTGAACGTATAGATGTG
This sequence comes from Thermoplasmataceae archaeon, assembly GCA_038729425.1. NCBI lineage: Archaea > Methanobacteriati > Thermoplasmatota > Thermoplasmata > Thermoplasmatales > Thermoplasmataceae > Thermoplasmataceae archaeon. Next base: position 244,862 of record JAVYSB010000003.1, read on the forward strand.
GAGGTTACTTCCTGAGCAGTATCGCAATCATTCCGAATGCATACCCGAGCAGGATGTAACTGAACAACGCAGACTGCCTCATCACTGCACCGGCTGCGAATACAGCAAGTATTCCTGCAACAGTGAAGACTAACCTCACATTACCGTAAAATGAACTGCTATCAGGGAAATCATAAATTTGAGCATCCTGTTGAGTTTCCATAAATTAACAACAGAACCCTGTTAAAGACCTTTTTTATGAAAAATAAAAATGAGAAACTATCTGAAAAAAGCGGTTTGAAGGAGAAAAGTCACACCTTTTGGGCCACCATGATAATTCTTGTCTTGACGAAACTCTTCCCATCGTAGTCTATCAGTTTTTTAAATTGTTCCTTCTTGCTTTCCAGATATTCAATGCAGTCTTTTCCCTCACTGGATTCCATTGTTACAGGATATAGCCATTTCTCGAATGGAATTCTCTCGGGGCACGCCTCGAAGGAAATGATCTTCCAGCCCATCCCTTCAACCGATCGGGTCCAGAAACCACTGGTGCCCGCAGAGGCATGGGAGTGATCCCGCAATCTTTCAAGATTGTTGAATAGGTCCATATCGTCTCCTGCCGGAGAAGTCATGTCTACAAGCCCAAGATATCCTCCAGACTTGAGGACTCTGTTAGCCTCACTGAGAAACAGCATTTTGTTGTGAAAATGGTGTGCCGCTCTCCTGCACGTTATCACATCAAAGGAATGATCGAGGAACGGAAGATTTCCAACGTCTCCTGTGACAAATAAAACGTTCTCAACCTTTTCCCGTTCGAAAAGGTTCCTAGCTTCCTCTAGCATTTCAATGGTCTTGTCAAACGCCGTTATGAAGCGGACCTTTCTGGCGACTTCAAGTGCGGTAAATCCAGTCCCGGCTGCGATATCGAGGGCGGACATGTTGGCATCAAGCGGTAGTTTTGATAAGAGCAGACCCAGATCCTCTCCCTTAGCATGTGATTGGCTTTTGGCATATTTATCAGCGTTCTTTCCAAAAAAATCGATTACATCCATGGCAGACGAATATGGAATTATTGTTTATGACATTGCCGCATGGTTCGTCACCTTAAGTGCTGCTATCACTGGCAATGTTTTTAACCATAAATGTGGTTAGCCAAGAGTCATGGTTTCGGTAGCAGAAACAATAGGAAGCAACGTTATAATTATAGCAAACCCCGGAACCGGCAAGACCGAAGAGCTGGCAAACTATGCGGTTGACCTCATAAGAAGCGGGGTCACAGAAGACGATATTCTGTGCCTGACGTTCACTAACAAGGCCGCAGACGAAATGCTTTCTAGAATCGTCGTGAAGATGTCTGATGCCGGACTTGATCCTTACCGGGCGTACAACATGGAAATATCAACCTTTCACAGTTATGCTTACAGATATCTGAGTTCAAAAGGAATAAGCATTAGCATGGCCTCTAACAACCTCCTAAGGTACGCGGTTTTTCGGAGTTTCAAGAAAGACAAAGCGCTTAATTATTCCACCGACTACATACTGGAAGAGATCGTTCCGAAGGTGGAGAATGCCATACGCTACGTTAAGGCATTCGGCGTTCTGCCAGTGGATGTTGATCCCGAGAAGGCAATGACAGAGCTGAAGAAGTTCTATTCTGACATGGCGATAAAGAATATCACCGAGGAAGAGAACCTGAAATTCTTGGAATATTTCCTGTCGGCATACTCCAGCTATGAGAAGATGAAGAAAGAGAGAAAGGGTGTGCTGGATCATAATGACTTGCTGATCATGTTCCTTAAGATTTTCAACGGTCCGAAATATAGATACGTGCTGGTTGACGAGTTACAGGATGTCAGCGAAATGGAGGCTGAAATAGCCCTAAGATCCGGCGAGAAGATTTTCGCCGTGGGTGACAGGAAACAGTCCATTTTCGGTTTCCAGGGAGGCAGTCTGAAGAATTTCGAGAAGATAAAGGATATGGACGGTATCAGGCATATCACCATGGGAGAGAATCACAGGAGCACCGGTAATATTATCAGCTATTCAAAGGAGTTCTTCCTCAGCAATATAAGGAATCCCAAACTTTATGCGGAGCTCTCAGAATTCCGCAGTTCTTCAGCGGACGAGGGCGAAAAAGTCAGCGTTGTCTCCTCTACAGACCCGGAAATTGAGGCCGCAAACTTAGCCATATCTCTTGTTTCCGGGCTAAACCAAGGCGAAGATGTTGCGGTCATTACTAGGACAAATAGCCAGCTTGCAGATGTATCAAGGGTCCTGGACCGGAAGGGTATTCAGTACACATCCACTAACGGTTCCAGCTCAAATCTCACAGCAAAAAATGACATTATGGACTACATCTCTTCAATATTCTTTGATGATCCTGAATCAAAGCTCAGAGCAATCTTCACTCCATTTTCAGGCGTTCCCCTGAAACAGGCGTTTTCAATTGCTGAGAAAACAAGGAGAAAGATATGGGCGAATGAGGTGATGGACAGTGAACTCCTGGAATTTCCTCAGATGGCCAAAAAGCCATTCACGCGAGAAGGGCTGAATGAAATTTTCACCAGAGTCATACTGCCCATTTCTGTATCAATAGGGAGGGAATATTTCTCCACTGCGATGTCCGTTTTTTCCAGCGTGAAAGATTTCTTCACAACTTCTTCTGACCTTACGCTGGATGCTTTCATGGATTTCCTGACCACGACAGATGAGGAATATGACGCTCCCGAGAAGCCCAGCAGGCTTGTTCTGACCACGGTCCACAAGGCAAAGGGAATGGAATTCACCAACGTCATTTATGTTCCAAGGGATTCACGCAGATCACTGGGCTTCGTCGATGCCGTAGCTTATTCTATAATAAGGGCAACAAAGGGAATAGACGTCAGGGAAGAACTTTATGACGAATCTGAGAGGATTGACTTTGTAGCGTTGACGAGGGCTAAGAAAACACTCAGCATAGTCGGGAACGAGGCCTCGTTGAGAAGATACTACGTTCCAGGATACTGTGAGAAGAGGCTCACCCGGATTGCGGAAGATATACAGCCCGGAATGCTGAACTTTGACGAGGCATACTCATATTTTGTAAATGGACATTACGAGGAGGCAAGATCCATTCTTACCAGTGACAGCATGTGGCTGAAGCAGCAGATTCACTCTTTCTTCCGCAGCAAGAACAGGCTCTCCTACTCCCTGGTGAAGGCTACAAAGGAACCGTATCGTTTCCTGAAGAACTACATTATTTCCATATTCTTCGGTACGGAGGCAATGAAACTTGGAAGCAGAATCCATGAAAATGCGCAGAAAGATTTTTTGAAAGAAATTGATGAGAGCGAGGTAGAGGGTGATGAAAGGGTTTTCCTGGAAAACACAAGGCATGTGAACGAGGCAATATGCACAAAATACTCTGTTTCACAGACCGGATCAGAAGAATCCATTACACTTCCCATATCTGCTGTTCTTCCTTATATGGCGTCTGATAGTAACGTAATGTTCACGGGGAAACTGGACGCTGTTTTTTCTTCTTCGGAAGGAAAGATCGTTATCCTGGATTACAAGACAGACAAAACGAGAGATTACAGTTCTGATCACATGCAGCAACTTTCACTTTATGCGAAACTCTTTGCCGTCAAACATGGCATTAAAGAAGAGAACATATCTCTGGCCCTTGGGTATATTGGACTCAGGGGTAAGGTCAATACAGGCGAAATTGGCTATGGAGTCATTGATTCAGCATTCAGCCAGAAATACCTGAATAAATTTATTGACGACTTGAACCGATACATGGAATACAGGAAAAATCCAGATCTATTCATTGCCGATTTGCTTGCACAAGACGAGAACGAAACTCTGTTCAGGAGAATCCGGGACTTACTTTCCTCGGACAGCAATGGCAGCCGAAATCCCTGAGGGATAAGGCATGATTCTCCTCATCCTTTTATATTTCAATTTTGGAGTCAAAAAATCATTAAATATTTGAAAAACATTTTCTGACACTGGACCTTTGAGAAGAGCATCTCTGAAGAGTTTTGCCAGGGCTGGGGTGTCCCGACCTCGCTGGAGTGCGCCGACTCCAAAGGTGTAAAGATATGGTAGAAAAAAAGAATTTGATTCTTGCCACAGTCCTCATAGGGGTATTGATGTCGGCTATAGACACCACCATCGTTATCCTTGCCCTCATAGACATAAATAAATCCTTGAATGCCACATTTCTTGACACAATCTGGGTCATACTGATCTACCTCATTGTTCTGGCCACACTGACAACCCAACTTGGCAGACTTGGTGACATATTTGGAAGGGGAAGGATGTTCAATTTAGGACTTGCGGTATTCATAATAGGGTCCGCGGCGTCCGGCTACTCTCCCAGCATATCATTTCTGATATCTGCAAGGGCTGTACAGGGTTTCGGTGCTGTGCTTATACAGGGAAACAGCAATGCGATTGTGGCGGATTACTTCGAGCCCAGGGAAAGAGGAAGGGCTTTCGGTATCACAAGCATGGGGTGGTCCATAGGGGCAACTCTGGGAATTGTTCTTGGTGGTATAATTACCAGTTTTATCGGATGGCAGTACATATTTTACATAAATGTGCCGATAGGCATTATAGGCCTAATAATCGGACTGAGATACATCAAGGACAACAAGAAATCAGTCACCGGTCTCGATTTTCCAGGAACAGCAATGCTAGTTGCTTCCCTCAGCCTCATATCCTACGGAGCAGTTGAGTTTGCAGGAAACGGCCTCACTTTTACCAACCTGGTCTTCATCTTTCTCGGGCTCGCATTGATCATTCCATTTATTTTTGTCGAGAAGTATGTCAGGTCCCCAATGATTATACTTGGAGCATTCAGGGAAAAGACTCTTTCCTTTTCACTGTTGACTGCTATATTTCAGGCTGTAGGTTACCTCTCCGTTCTTTTCGTGCTCATACTGTACCTGCAGGGTATCATGGGTTATAGCCCGCTTTACTCCTCTCTCATACTTGTACCTGGCTACGTGGTATCAAGCATGCTTGCTCCGAAAATGGGAACCTTATCAGACAGAGTAGGGGCAAGAAAGATCCAATCCATCGGCGTCTTCGTGATAGCCGCCGGGGTTCTGATTTACCTCATAATCTCTGCTACGAGCTCCATTTACATTGTTGTCGCCGGGTCCATTGTCTCGGGATTTGGAGGGGCAATGTTCTGGCCGTCAAACAACAGCGCTGTGATGTCAGCTGCGCCACGGGAACTCTACGGATCAATATCTGGACTGCTTCGAACGCTATCCAATGTAGGTACACTCCTGAGTTATGTTATAGCAATCTCCGTAGCATCGATTTCAGTCCCTAGGTCGGTTTCATTTGAGGTTTTCCTTGGAGTCTTGAAACTGAGCGGGGGCATTTCAACTAGTTTCATGTCTGGAATCCATGCTGCCTTCCTTGTGAGTTTTGTCATACTGGTGGCTGGAGGGGTGACCTCACTGGTAGGTGAAAAACAGAAACGAAAGGTTGAACTTGAGTCAGTGATGCGGCCGTCCTCGGGGGAGATAGAAAGCAAGTAGTTTTCCCTCTGAAATTCAGAAGGAAAACGATAAAATATAGCATAACGCTTGCTTTATTCAGGTATCTGTGCCGGGGTAGCCTAGCCCGGTAAGGCGATAGATTCGAGATCTATTGCTCTTGTAGCTCGGGAGTTCGAATCTCCCCCCCGGCGTTACCTTAAAGCGACACTTTTCCAGGGGTCTTTGGGAACGGTGTTACCTTTTCGATCCTATCTAACCCGCACACATATCTTGCGAATCTCTCTACACCGATACCGAATCCTGCGGACATCTCGATACCTATTCTGGCAAGTTCTATGAACCATCTGAACTGGTCCTCCGTCTGCCCCTTCCTCCTGACCCTTTCAAGTATATTCTCCAGTTTATATTCCCGTTCTCCTCCTGAAATAGCTTCCTCATATCCTTCCGGCCAGAGCAGGTCCATGTCTCTGAGAATACCTGGGGCATGGTCATTTTCCCTATCATAGAACTCCCTGGCTTCCAGTGGAATGTCTATGATCCATACTGGTTCACGGGAGGATTCAGATACAGTTTTCTCAAAATCATCCCCATACTCTCTCTGGGCTTCAAGATAGGCAATCTGCTTAAAGGGTCTGTTGAATGTCGGCAGTTCTCTTCCAAAGTATCTCAGCCCTTCTGAATGATCGGATTTGATCCTCCCGATTACTGAAACAATCATATCTTCTGCAAGGGACATCATCTGTTCCCGTGTGTGTGAGAGCGCTTCGACATCAATCTGCGTGAATTCATAGAGATGCCTGCCAGTCTTCTGCTTCTCTGCAAGTTCAAGCCTTATGTTCGGAGACATAATAAAAATCTTCTTCAGCGTTTGTACTGCGATCTGCTTGTGAAAGATCATGCTCTTGGTAAGCCAGAAATCACCACCGTACGTTCTGATCTTGGGATCTAAAACGGGGTGGTTCAGAGGATCTGTAAGCGGAGATATGATCACCGGCGGTATCTCAATATATTCAGCTTTCCGCAGGAAATCCGAAGCAAAGTTTCGAATTGCGGACTGCATCTTTATCGCCTGAATTACCGTCTCGTCAGAAATATGTTCTCTGGATTTTGCCACCTCTCCTGATATATCAGTTATTGCACTTTGCTGCATGAAAAGATCAAGGATTGCCACTTAATAATTGTTTTATAAGAATTGTTGTATAGATGATAGAAATATATTTAAATATAGTGAATAAATGCATTATAATGGTCAGGCAAATTGACAAAACAGATTTGAGGATCATAGAATATCTAAAGGAAAATGGCAGGGAGAAGATTTCGACAATATCCTCTGATCTTGAAATTCCTAGGGCCACTGTTTTTGAAAGAATGAAAAGGCTGACCAATGATGGGATAATAAGGAACTATACTGTGAACCTGGATTTCGGAAAAATAGGCTTCAGTGTCATGGCATACATACTGATCAACTATGACTCCCGGTCTAAAACTGATCAGAAAACGCTGGCAAGGGAACTGGCGGCCCTGGACAACGTTATCTCCGTCTCCATAATATCCGGCGGGTGGGACATAATAATGCTTGTTGTAAGCCAGAGCATGAAAGATCTTTCACACTTTGTCTTGGAAAGACTGAGGCTGATGGACGGCATAGAAAAGACTCACACAATTACCGTTTTTGACTCCTTGACGGATTAGCTGTCCTACGGCTCAAATTATTTATATGCACAAGGGATCAGACTCGCTTTGAGCTGGGATAGCCTAGCCTGGTAAGGCGCAAGCCTGGAAAGCTTGTGCTCTCGTAGCTCGGGAGTTCAAATCTCCCTCCCAGCGCTTCAGTTTTGCAAAGAATTGGATACGTACTAACGCTGTGCCTGTGAACAGGTACAAAATTTCGCAACAGCGGGAACTAAATCGATCTCAACTCGCTTTATGATGAAATTCTTGCTGTAGTATTGTTCCCTGTACTTTCCTTTGAAGGGAACGTTTATTTTACATAACGTCATGGCTAAGCATGCAGTCAGAGGTCAGGGGATTCGTGAGGGACCATAAGGATGTTCAGGAAATGAGTATGCCGGGAGGTGCCAGAATAAGATGGCTTATTACGCACAGGGATAACGCTCCCAACTTCTCAATGCGGCTGATCACCGTAGAGAAGGGAAAGAGCACGCCATATCATCTTCACGACTACGAGCATGAAATGTATATAATTTCAGGATCCGGAGAGATAACCATAGGCGACAAGATTTCAAGGATCAAGCCGGACAGTTTTGTATTTGTTCCCCCGAATATCTACCACGGAATGACTGCTGAGTCTGATATGAAGCTTATCTGCATTGTTCCAATAAAGGCAGCAAAGGAGGCACTGGGGCCATAAATTGTATCAACTTCCAGTTGCTGAATTCTTTTCTGTAAAAACTTTTACCTTACAATTCAGGTTATTCCTTTATATTTCAAATTACTTAACAGAAAATGATAATCAATGAACGAGAGAGCATTTTACGCTATAGTGATAGCCATTGTTGTTGTTGGCGGCATTGGTATCGGGCTTGCATATGATCATCAGGCATCAACGGGAACAGCTGCAAGTTCAGGGCCTTTCCACCTCACACTTGCAATTATTCCCGGTCTCTATTTTAATTCAACATATCCGGATCAGCCAGCTTACTTTATTGTCAATAATGGTACACTAGAATCTTCGGCAAATATAAGCGTGCCAGCACATATGTTGATTGACCTGACGATAGTTGACTACGACTCTGGCCCGGGAACAGGTACGCCACCAGTTTACCAGAACGTTTCCGGAACAGTAGGGAACGTAGTTTACCTCTTTAACTCAACCCTTGCTCAGGGAGGAGTGAAGGCTGGCGCATCAAACGCTAGCATCAGCATCAACAGCAACACTACTAAGGTGATATCACATATGTCAATCGCTGACATCGCCCACACATTAACGGTATCAAGCCCTGGAAGCACTTCGGCGACCCTCAACATTCCAGTGGGGCACGGCGTTGAATTCGCTCAGTTTTACGTAAACGTCACCGGAACATATAACTGGAACTGTAATGTTCCCTGCGGAACTGCTGCAATGGAAACTTCGGGTTGGATGATGGGAACTTTCTACGTCTACTGAGCTGGGTAGTGAAGAAATGACTGAAGCAAAGAAACCGCCAGAAAATGATAGTCCTGCTGACACATCAAGGAGAGGGTTTCTCAAATTAATGATGGCGCTCGGTATCGGTGCAGTGACTGTGGGTGTTGCAAGAGGAGCCATCCAGAATATAATTCCCAAAAGCGTTGGTATTTCATCGTATCCAACACTTACACTTTACAATGGTTCATCAGGCAACCCCCTACACTTCACCGATCTTGTGGTCAATAACCCAGCTGCAGTGATTTTTGACTACCCGCTCCAGAATGAACCAAACTTCATCCTGCGTCTTGGCGACGTTTCCGGAACTGACGTTGCAATCAACCCATATACGGTACAGATACCTGCAACCGGTTCCTCATACAAATCCCCTGGGGGGGTCGGTCCATACAAATCTGTTGTGGCTTCGAGCGCCATATGCCAGCATCTTGGATGCACGCCTCCATCAATCCATTTTTATAAGCCAGGAACAACGATCCCAAATCATCCTGGGCACTCTGGATCTAACAATACGGGTTTTGTGAACTGTTCCTGCCATGGAAGTACATACGATCCGTACCACGGGTTTTCCGTAGTTACTGGACCAACAAGGTCGCCGCTCCCGAGTGTTATTCTTGCATATGACAGCACTTCTGATACCTTCACAGTTTCCTCACTTGTAGGCCCAACCATTTTCGGGCATACCAACAACCTGACTGGTGGAACCCCCATCTCATCGTCCACAGAAACCGATGTTACATCCATAAGCACTTGATCTTGGTGTAGATAATGACGGATAAAGAACAGAACGAAATAATAAAAATAATGAATGACCCACAGCCAATTCCCAGGAAAGTACCAGATTACATGAGGACGAAGGGCGGAATGTGGTACTGGACTGGGGCCATGGTTATGTTTGCTTTCCTTTACGAGGTAATAACCGGCCTGGTGATACTTTTCTACTACCAGCCCAGTTCAGCATATGCAACAACGGAGTCTCTCCTCAATTCTACCCCATTTGGGATGATAATTCTAACAACACACCTTTATGGTGCATACGCAATGATCGCGCTACTGTATCTGCACCTGCTGAGGAACCTTTTTGTTGGTGCGTACAAGAAACCGAGGCAGAATCAATGGATCACTGGGATTCTGCTTCTCCTGCTTAGTCTCGGAACAGGATTCTTCGGATACTCAATGAGCGGGGATATCCTCTCCATAAATGCTACCGGTGTAGGCAGGGGTATTGCAAACGCCCTACCGCTGATAGGAAGTTACCTAGGAAACATTTTCTTCGGTAATGGAACTATGGTTTCGCTTTTCCAGAGGATGCTAGGCTGGCATATCGTCCTTGCAGCGCTCATCGGTATCACCTTTGGGGCACACTTTTTCCTTGCGGAGTACAACACCATAATGCCAAAGAGATCAGAATCCAAGTACAGAGCACCCCTCGTCGACAGGGAAACTTCGGGCTACAAGCCATGGTATCCTTACAACATGCTGTTTATGATACAGATTGCATTCTACACGTTTGCAGCCATCCTCATCATCCCATCCGTAATTGCAGCATTGCCTAATGTCCCGACTCTGCTCAGCCCTTTCCCACAAGTGCAGGCCGGTACGCCCTTCAGCGGGCCTCTATACCCGCCGTGGTTCTTGCTTTTTGTCTACAAAGCCATGGATTTCCAGATATCATCCACCATCGATCCGTTCTGGGCAACAGTAGTTTTCGCCATAATTCCCCTGATTTACTTGCTTATATTGCCCTACATAGACAGGAACAACAGTCTGTCAATGCTGGAAAGGCCTGTTGTAGTTTCCCTGGGAGCAGTAGGCATCGCATACCTCATAGGCCTTTCACTCTGGGGAGCTTTGACACCGGGATTACCCATACCCAACAGTGAAGTCCTGATGTTCTTCATACTTGTTGGGGTGGCTGTCTTTCTAATTGTCTGGCTCGCTATCTGGTCCATAAGGAACAACAAAACTAGGTTGAAGGAACCGAGTAAGGTTTACGTGCTTCTCGGCCTCACTGGAATATTTGCCTTTGGAACCGGTTCACTTCTGATTCCATCGATCACCAGCCTGAACCCCGCTCTGGATATCTCTATCATAATACTAGCGATGGCAACGGCATTCCTGATCCTTCTGGACTATGTCTACATCAGACCGAGAGAACCTCAGGTTACACCCATTGAGAAGTCCACGAAGATGAAACCCATAACATACAACCTCATAGCGGCTTTTCTGGTATTCTGCGCCATAGTAATACTGTTTATAATCACCCCTCTTAACCCATCGGTCATAGGCCAGGAAGCTGGTTATGGGTTCGGGATAGGCATCCTTCTATTTATAAGCGGAACACTGGTTAAAATATATAGGACAGTTGAGTACAAGGAGTAAAAAATTCGGCCTGCCCGATGAGGGCAGTAACAATTATTTATTATTTTTCTTTCTTTTCCACTACTTCAAGATGTATTGATATCTTTACTTTTGATCCAACCATCACGCCGCCATTGTCCAGTGGAGTGTTCCATCTGAGGCCAAAATCATCCCTGTTCAGTTCGCCGTCAGCTGAGAAACCAAACCTGTTGTTTCCGTAAGGATCCTTTATTGTCCCCTCCATCTCACCGTTGAGGGTCATTTCCTTAGTGACATCTCTTATCGTGAGATTGCCCGTTACCGTATATTCGTTCCCAGATTTTCGCTTTATCCTGGTTGTTACAAAATCCATGGTTGGGTACTTTTCCGAATAGAAGAAATCCTGCGATTTCAGGTGCCCATCCCTCTGGTCTTCCCTGGTGCTGACACTTCCCGTCTGAATGCTGACTCTTGCCTTCGCGTTCTCAAGATTTTCCGGGTTCCCTGTAACGTTTCCCTCAACTTTCTCGAATACTCCCTTGACACTGGTGATCATCATGTGTCTGACCGAGAATTCGACGCTAGTATGGGCCTGATCAATGGTCCAGGTCCTCTCAGTGTTTTGCGTTTCCATGTATGCTAATAACGATATGATTATTAAACTAAGTAGTATAACACGATTGATAAGGTATGGCTGTCACTACTAAGTATGCAACAATTGACCAGAAGGCTATCAGCAACTGTAAGGTCATAACGGGTGGATACAACAGACTTTTCAAGACCTGGACGCTGCCTGTGCTGCACGGCATTGGCCTGAGCCAGCCGGTGAGGTTCAACGAACTAAAGAGGAGAATTCCAAACATTAGCTCTAGTAGCCTCTCTGACAGGCTCTCTGATCTGGTTGATGCGGGTATCGTGATGCGCGAAGTCTATCCCGGCACGCCACCAGCCGTGAATTATGCCTTCACAGAAAAAGGAAGGGAACTGAGAATGATACTCTCAGACCTAGACAACTGGATAATCAGATGGGAAAAATGAGATGGGTTTAACGATCACCGCAATATGATTCTCGCGTCTGTTGCCACAGCGCCTTTGTCGTAAACTATGACAGGGTTAGCATCTATCTCCTTTATCTCCGGGTGATTTACCGCAAGCCACGACAGCCTTATGAGGACGTCCTTGACTGCCTCGGAGTCCAGATCCTTTCTCCCTCTCGTCCCTTTGAATAGTTTCGATATCATCGTTTCGGATATCATGGAGGAGGCGTCCTTTTCACATATGGGAGCAACCCTGAATGATACGTCCCCAAGGACCTCAACATTTGTGCCGCCCATTCCAAACATTACGGTCGGGCCAAAGGTCGGATCTTGCAGCGTTCCAACGATGGTCTCGAGACCAGGCCTCATCATATCTTCGACTACAACACCCTCAATCTTTGCAGCCGGAGCTTTTTCTCCAACAGAGGCAATGATATCCTTGAATGCCGTCAGCATCTCAGCCGGGGAGTTGATGTTCAGCTTGACCCCTCCAACATCAAACTTGTGCGTTATGTCCGGGCTCTGTATCTTCATTGCCACAGGAAACTTGAACTTCGAAGCCAGTCTCTGAAGTTCAGCCTCGTTTCTCGCAAGCTCCATGTGATTGACACCAATCCCATAGAGATCAAATATTCTTTTGGAATCCATCTCGTTGAGTGTTTTTATCCCTGCCTTCCTTGCTTGTTCTATGAGCTTTGAGACCCCATTCTTGTCAATGCCTTTGGCTTCCGTGTTAACAATGCAAACGCTCTGGTTCAGGATTTCATGCTGCCTCAGCGTTGACATCGACATCACTGCTTTCTCAGGTGAAGGATAGGAAGGAATCTCGTTTTTCTGGAGCCATTCTATCGCCCTGTGCGTCTGTTCACCGCCCACGAATCCAACACAAATTGGCTTATGGTTCTTCGATTCGAGTTTTCCTTTAAGTATGCCCTTGGCAGCATTCTGCGGATCAAGATTGGAAACTTCGCAATATAACACCACAAGACCGTCCACGCCATCATCATCAAGGGCAGTTCTCACGGCATCCTGATAGGAGCTTCCAGAGGCCATTGCAGTGAGGTCAATCGGGTTCCTCGAGCTACCAAATTCAGGCATGTATTTCGAGAGTTTCTGTCTCAATTCGTCGCTCGGCGTTTCAACCGGGACACCGTACATCTCTGCAGCATCCGTGGCGAGTACTCCTATTCCTCCCCCATTGGTTATTATGAGCATGTTCGGCCCCTTCATTGTTGGCTGAAGCGATAGTGCCAGGGACTTGTCGAAGAGGTCGTCAATGGTATTCGCCCTGAGAATCCCTGCCTGTTTCATGGCACCATCATAAACTTTGTCAGAGCCCGCAAGAGATCCTGTGTGCGATGAGGCAGCAATGGATCCATGGATTGATCTTCCAGACTTGAGCATCACTATGGGTTTTTTTGAAATCTTAGCGGTGTCCAGGAACCTGCGGCCGTCCTTTATGCCCTCAACATAGAGAGATATGCATGAAGTGTCCTCATTGCTCTCAAGGAACTTTATGAGATCTGAAAAGTTTAGATCTGCCATGTTTCCTATGCTCACCAGGTAACTCATTCCAATCCTGTCCACCCAGGTTCTTGCATCAAGCGCGATGATCATTGCGCCACTCTGTGAAACCATTCCAATCTTTCCCGGATAAGGAAGATAAGGACCGAACGAGGCATTCATCCTTAAGGTATTGTTCATTACACCCACGACATTTGGGCCGAGGAGTCTTGTTCTCGACTCCTTTATTGCGTTTGCCAGATCAGTTTCCAATTGGTTGTTCCCAACCTCTGAAAAACCCGAGGCCACAACTATAATTCCGTGAACGCCGCGCTCCGCGCATTCCTTTGCCGCTGCCGGGGTATACTTAGCTGGAATCGCCAGGATTGCCAGTTCAATTTCTCCTTTAACCTCCTTCAGCGATGGATAGCATTTAATGCCGAGAATCTCGTCAGCCTTTGGGTTAACAGGGATTATTCTTCCCGTAAAACCGCCGTCTTTGAGGTTAAGGACTATCTGGTAGCCTATCTTGTCTGGATCACGTGATGCACCAATTACCGCGACTGTTTTTGGATTAAAGATTTCACTGAGGTCACTTTCCTGTTCCTGCACACCTGCTGGATTGCCTGCCATATACATTCATCTCTTATTCTGCGCGTTTTTTGTATTACCTCCTCTATAAATAAACATTGACCTCAAATCTAAGGATTGTCCGGGAAACTCTCATGATGTGGACACTGTTGGAAAAAATCAGAGAACATAATCGCACAATTTAACTTTCCATTATGTTACGTGTTTAATTTTACTAACTAATGAAAAAAATTGCAAAATATAGAAAATTTTGGTGAGGATTAGAGAACGTTGATATATCCCCACATCCAGCCGGCAGTAACCATCGGCCCCTCATTGCCGCCCGGACCGGTGCCGCACATGGCATTACAGACCCATATAGCCTGCCCCGCTCCCGCCGTCGTGAAAGTTGCCTGTTCTGTCGACAGTCCCTGTACTGGTATGTTTACATTCATGCCATTTCCGGATACTGTGAAAGTGTGAGCAATGCTGGATACGTTCACATAGGAGGTAACCCATGCAACGGAATTCGCAGAAGGCAAGGACGTGTCATTGACCGCTGTATTGTTGAAAATGGAGACGTAGTTATTTGAAGTTCCATAAACGCTGGCATACTGGGCAGCCACTGGCGATGCACCGCTGTCCCAGTCTATAATGGTAAGGTTGATAATGGAATACTGCGGGAGATATAGGTACTTCGCAGATTGCAAAGTTCCGTTTTCAAGAACATAATACGATGGGGCGTTTCCAACTGAAGCATTATAGAATCTGTTGGGGTCTATAACAAGCGTAATATTTACAGCGCTCTTCGCGGGAGCTGCGTTGACATGCGTTGCGGTGTATCCGATCCCAATGCCAGAAACAAGTACAACTGCAACAAGTATTAACATTAAAGGGTTTCTAACTTTATTCAAATTGCCACCTAATAATGAATATATTTAGGAAATTTAAACCTCAAACCTGAATTGTTAGGTCAGGACTATAAATACGTGTCAAAATAATTATTAAGCTTCCCACAATTATGAGACGTGGCAAGGAGTGGTGACAGTTCCGTTCAGGCTGAAGTGGAACTTAAAAGGGCTGATTGTGATGTCACGAATCTCATCAAGCACATCAATCTCAAGGGTTCCGTATCCAGGTTGAAGATATCCTCGGAGCTGACACTTCACCGGATTGAGTCCAACGATCAGGTTTCTCTGGTCACTGAGTTGCGTAAAGCTGCCATAAAATTCACCCAGGCCGGGAACAACACTGTATGGGCAGAAAGCAGGAGTTGCTCAGCCTGCCGCGCGATGGCGCTTTCTGAGGCAGCAATCCTCAGCACCAGATCTGTGGGAACTGACGCCATAATATACCGCATAATAGTTCCATCCAAGCGCAGCCTTTATCACCTGAAGGGTGAACTGGAAAAAGCTGGCCTTGAGCCTCGCGTCATAGAATTCTTTGACAATGAGGACGAGGAACTGACGAAGAGGGAAATGGACATAATCAGGAGTGCGTTCAGCCTGGGATACTATGACATAGACCGGGGCATTTCCATGACAGAACTTGCTCAGAAATTTGGTATATCCACTTCCTCAATTTCTGATGTCCTTAGGCGAGGAACCAAGAAAATAATCAAATCTTATCTGGAGAACAGGTAATTTACCTTGTACAGCTAAATGAGGATCAGCGTGCTCTTATTTTAAAGAGGTCAAAAAGAGCGATTCTACAACATGCGTATGATCTATTCTCCATATTCTTTGCATATCAAAATAAGATAATTATATACACAAAGAAAAAGACATACATACTCAGGAAAACTTTTATATACATAGGTTTCAATTAGAGTTCCACTCTTTTGGAGGAAAATATGACAGCAGATAGCAATAGCGGTGGAGACACTGGACGTACATCGGCGAGTGAGCCAATAGCGCCCAGCAGGCCACCAGTTAAGAACACCAAATGGTACGCGGTGATAATTGTACTGATAGTTATCGCTGCGGCGTTTGCGGTACTGGCATTTTACCATCCAGGACCGTCAACAGGAAGCTCAGCAAGCATATCGGTGTCCTCAGGCGTAGCTACAGCGGGTCAGCCATACTACATGAACATTACAACAAATGGGAAGTTCAACAGTATGACTGTGTTTTATGGAGATGCGTCCAGTCAGCTGATTCAGTACTCTGGATCAACTACGGTTCCTGTATCTCATATCTATAACAGCCCTGGAAACTACTACGTGTACTTTATAGTGAATTATGGATCAAGCAC
>JAVYSB010000004.1 GCA_038729425.1 Thermoplasmataceae archaeon
ATATCAACTACCTTAAACATTTCGTTGATTTTCCATAATGCATAATCAACAGGGACTTTATCGCTCATTCGATCCTCACCATTGTTTTATTATAAACTTTAATCGCTTTCCCCTGATTCAGCATATTCTTTTGATACCATAGAGTTGACTTATTTATGCGTTTGGCTTTCCTTTTCCCTGGCGTTATTTATAATCCTGTCGAGGTTCTCCTTCCCGAACTCATCCCCGTCGGTTTTGGCATTGTCGAGCCATCCCTGCGTGTATACTGATGTGTCATCCACTAAAAGGAAACTAGATACGAATTGCGATTGCAATCAAGAAACAGAGTTATGGCACCACGCATGAACGAACGGTTCTCCGTAGCTACTGAATCTCCAAATCCTCTCACATATAAAGGGTAATCATATGCCGAAATGGCGGAAAACGACATTTTTCGCAAGATCAATGATCGCCATGGAGACGAACGTCACCAGGAGAACCATTAATACGTCTGCCAGTGGAATTGGAGTGACGAGTATTCCCAACCATGAGATCAGGGTTATCACAACAATATCAGCTGTGGATGCTGTGAGCAGCCACCGGGACGGCCTGGAATCCCAGAACCTTCTCCTGGATCTTACCATGTAAACCGTGAACTGCCCGGAAAACACAAGCATATCAAATATGAACGTATTTATCTGGCTTATGTTCAGTCCCAGTATAATACCGATTTCCAGTATAGCAAATGATTCAAGGAGTATCATAAGGGCAAGGCTCATTGATGATCCAACAAGTGATCTTACATTCCACTTCTCAGGGCGTCTGGAATAAGTTACGTTATCCGTGGCAATTGCCATGGTCACGAAATCATTCGCAAAAAGTAGCAGTATCACGTCAAATGGAGTTGTTACGAAAAAACGAAAAATGAAGAAAGAGGTTGTGAGGAATAACGCGACCTGTATAGTTTTTATAATCTTGTTAAGGGTATATGTGAGCATCCTCTGGAATATTTTTCTGCCGTTCTCCACTGCACTGACAATGTCTGCGAGTCCCTCATGCGTCAGCACAATACTCGCAGAAGCCTTCGCAACGTCAGTCGCAGAGGCAACGGCAATGCCCACCTCAGCCTGCTTGAGTGCTGGAGCATCATTCACTCCGTCGCCGGTCATGCCGGAAATATAGCCTTGATCCTGCAGCTTCGTAACTATGGCGAACTTATCTTCGGGAAAGACCTCTGCAAAGGCATCGCAATCATCAATTTTCACCTTGCCAGACTTAAGATCGCCAATCTTGCAAATTCTCTCTCCGATACCCACTTCTTTTGCGATTTCTAGGGCAATTGCGGTTGAATCGCCCGTGGCCATCCTCGTTTTGATCCCGAGATCCTTGAGCTGCCCGACAAGTTCAGAAGAATCCGGTCTCGGAGGGTCATGAAGAGGTATTATACCGCAGAATTGCCATTCAGAATTTCTCCTCACTCCTACACCCAGAGTTCTGTAACCTTTAAGGGAAAGAGTTCTGACTCTGGACATTACGTCTTCTTGGTTATCAAGATGACACACGCTGACAATTACCTGCGGAGCTCCCTTGGTCACAGTCACTCTCGAACCGTTGATCTCGACTTCGGATTCAGTACGTTTGAGCGCAGGGTTGAATGGAGTAAATTTGATCCGGGTGACGGAATGGGTATCAATTCCGTTCGCTTTCCCATAGGCAAGTATAGCATTATCGATGGAGTCCATGCTCGCCTCATCAGACGCAAGCATTGCATATCGGATAAGATCTGCTTGATCGCATCCCAAGGCGATGGGGGCTACCACGGAAATCCTATTCTGTGTCAGCGTCCCTGTCTTGTCAAAGCATATGTATTCCATTGAGGCGGCATCTTCTATTGCACTTAGCTTGGTCACAAGGGCGCCATTTTTCGAAAGATCAATTGCGCCGTACGCTGTAGCAATCGTAAACGTGGCTGGAAGGGCAACTGGAATCGAGGCTATTAAGACAACCAGTGAAAAAGGCAGAGCATCCAGTATGGAAACCCCATATAAAACTGCGAATCCTATGAGAGCCACGACAAGAACAGCATCTATGGCCGCAAGATATTTCACGATGGAAAGTATGAGTGATTCGAGATGGGAACCTGCCTTTGCCTGATTAACCAGTTCAGCTGTTCTTCCGAAGAAGGTCGTGCTTCCGGTAGCAACAACAACACCAGTTACCTCACCACCCCTGGTAACGGAGCCAGAATATATCCTGCCATCAGTTGACCTTCGTACGGGTTCGGATTCTCCGGTGAGTGCAGACTGGTCCGAGAGAACCTCTCCAGAGATTACCTTGATGTCGGCAGGGACGATGTCACCCATCCGAACATGGACAATATCTCCTGGAACGAGTTCAGCCGATGGAATAAGTTTCCAAGTTCCATCCCTGAGTGTCCTAGCTGAAACATTAACCCTTTCAGTGAGCATTTTGACCGCATCATCAGCTTTTGATTCCTGAAAATAGCTTATTATACTGTTGAAGAGTAGCAATGCGACAATGATGTATGTGTCAAGTTGTTTCCCGATTAAATAGGTGAACACAGCGGTAATCTCCAGCATCCAAGGAACAGGAGCCCAGAATTTCCTGAGCAGTTTTACGACACCGCTTTCTCCCTTTTCCTCTATTACATTGCGTCCATATTTCTCCTGCCTTTGGGTAACTTCCCCAGTATTCAGTCCATTTTCGGATGAATTCAATATTCTGAGGCTTTCTGCAGATGAAACTTCATCAAACTTATCTGGCAAAGAAGCTGCCCCCTATTTCTGTTTTGTACTCCTCGCAATGTGTTCCTGTGGAAATAAAACATTTCAAAAATTCCGAACATTCCCATTTGTGTGCGATCAATATTGCTGGCACTGTGCCTTGAATGAATTCATAAGTATTAAAGATGTTCTCTGCGATATCTGCGGGAACGCTGAATGACTAACAAAACATGTTGTCAAAATTGAAGTTCGGCAATGACATTATTCTAAAGCCAGAGCTAAACGAGTTGCCTCCGCATTATCAGTTTCTAATTCCGGAATTAGGTCTTGCTGCCAGAAAATGATTTTTATGCACACTATGGCAGTGGCAGCATAAATTAATTATATTTCTTCATATAGCCTTAACAGTGTTTCCAGGGTCGTTTCCGCGTTGTGTGGATGCAAATAATGGACAAATGCGGCATGCAGGATCACGTCATAATATGCCTTTGCTCAATGTCAGGATAATTATTCATAGTAGTTATGTTCAAGAAATATCAGTCCATTCCTGGCATCTAACGCTGAAGTCCAGGAAAGCTGGAACACGGGTCTGCTCATTGTTTCCAGGAGTAGATGATCTATTCCATCAGCTGCCTGTTACGTTTATTGGAGGTCTCGGGAAAATAAGTCGAACTGGAGAGATGAACGCGTGAGGAGTAAAGCATGAAACCCAATAGTGAGAACTTTGAGGAAAACTTCGTATACAATGCTCTTAGGACTAAAATCGGAAAAGTTATTGAAATTTCGTACGTCATAGGTGAAGGACCAAACACGAATACTGGAAAATTCCTTCTGGAGAGCTTGGACAGAAAGCAAGCCATGGTTCGCAAAACTGCATGGAACGAACAGGGAAAGCGCGTCCCAGTGGGTAATACCTTTTCAATTCCGCTGGACGTTATTATTTCCTTTCCCCACGGCGGCACCAGGGCTAATTTCGAGGAAGACTCGGAGAAGCAATAACAATTCTCTGGTTAACTGCTGTACGGAAATTGCTCTTGCACGGAATGATATGCAAGTGTACTGATATTAAGATCAGGTAGCATACGAACTAGAAACAGCCGCACGGTTTTAGAAAAATCGCGGCATGCTTAAGAAACATGGGTCGGTGGGTTTACCTCGCCCAGAATAGTAAAGATCGGTTCTCCTCTATTATATCGGTTAAGATGCCTGGCAACCTAAATCCGCCGTCATGGAAACATCGTACGGAAAGTTTTATAAATGGAGTGAAGTTAGGGTGTTATATCCCTAATAGAACAGGTAGAACTGTAATGAGGAGGAGTGTTTGAAATGGTGAACGAAAAAATAATCCTTGTAACAACTAATTATGTACCCGGTATGAAAATAACGAAGCTTATAGGAACGATTTTTGGAATTACAGTGAGGAGCCGCGGACTTGGCGGAAACATAATGGCTGGATTGAGGTCCCTTGCTGGTGGCGAAATAAAGGAATATACGAAGATGCTTGGCGATGCTAGAAACATGGCCATGGAACGCCTAAGGGAAACAGCGGAACAGGTTGGCGCCAATGCAGTCGTGGAGGTCAGATTCGACACATCCGAGGTCGGAAATGTAATGAATGAAATAGTCGCATACGGAACTGCAGTGGTTGTTGAGGATGTCTCCGGCACAATGGAGAGAGTGTCCCTATCATAAGCAAGTTCTAGATTGATTCCGCAAACTGGAGGAAGATTTCTAACGCCTGAGGACAAATTATCCAGCGGAAAGAAGGCAATTACGGCATTCCTCCTCGGCATTCTTTTCATGTTTGTAGCTTTGATTGTGCAATCTGTATTTCAGGTCGCTCCACTATTCATTTTTGCCGAAATCCATGGGTCAGGAATAACCGCATCCGCAAAGGCCTATTCAATACTGGAGAGGAACAATTTTATCATTTTTTCTATTTATCTTGGAGCAATTGCGGGAATTTTACAGGAAACTGCGAAATATGTTGCAGTAGACACGAGAAATAAATTCCTCACCATTTTCATTGGCCTTGGCTTTGCAGCCGTGGATATCATTGATCTCCTGTTATTAAATATCATAGCCGGGGCAGCTTACGCAGGTCTACTTATGATTCTTTCGGTTCTGAATATTATATTTTCCATCCTCTTTCACACTGGTACTGCGGCATTTCTGAAATCTGGCCTTATATCAGGATCAGGCAGGGTTTATCTCGCAGTATGTATCATTCTGCACTCCGCAGTTGACGGGGGCCTGGTAGGCGCCGACTACCTGGTTTTTTTCCATCCAGGCAGTTCGCTGGCCATAAAAATCATATACTGGGCACTTACACTGCTAACGGGCGTAATAATTTTCACTGTTGGAGTAATCAAGCTGAAAAGATCAATGGAAGAAAGGCAGCCCAGTGAAGCCATAGTTTTCTAAGGGCCCCGAACTGTTCCCCCATATGGCTTCATGAAACCAGTGCTGTAATTCCCTGAATTCTTCCCAGTCCGCTTGCAACCTGTCTCCAGCTATTTCCCAGATCAGTGGAGCAGTAAACTTCGCCTGTCGTGGTTCCAAAGTAGACACCGGGAACTCGAAGTGAATCATGACTGAAAGAATCCCTCAAAACAGCGGTATGAACGTTTCCAGGCAGGCCCTGTGTCTCTTTCTTCCATTGTTTCCCTGAATCAGGGGTTGTATATACGGAAAGCTGGCCCTGTATGCACGAATTATGCTCGTCACATATTCCCTGGCCCGATGGTATCACGAACACATTCTCATGTACGGCATCAATAGGGAACCCATGTCGCATGTCATTACCAGGGCTTATGTCAGTCCAGGTATTCCCGAAATCATTGGACACATAAACGCCGCAATGGTTCTGCTGGTAAATCGTCGCATGGTTATTAGGTGAAATTACGATCTTGTGGGAGCAAGAATGAACGCTTTCGAGGTGTTCTTTCATCTTGACTTTCCGTTCCTCATTTGGGATGCCAGGCGCCAAATCAGCATTACTCACGGGGCAACTGTCCTTAAGACCTTCCTTCAGGATCGACCATGTATTCCCGGCATCATCACTCCTGTAAATACCCTTGCCCGACGCAATAATGAAAATCCTTTTACTTTTTTCCGGGTCTGATATTATAGTGTGGATAGTCAGACCAGTAGTGCCGAATCCCCAGTCTACGCCCCACTCTTTTCTTCCTGGAGCTTCATGTAGCCCAACGACTTCTGTCCAGTTTCTTCCGGCGTTATCTGACCTGAAAAGGTGCCCGTATTGTGTTCCAGCGTAAACAACACCTTTTTCATGTACGTCCTCTGCAAGTGACCAAACTTTCCTGACATTGAGCCCCCTGCTCGACGGTTTCCATGTTTTTCCAGAATCCTCGGACGTAAAAACGCCCTCGGAAAGGGTGGCAGCGTACATCCGGCCACTGCTATCAGTGATTACCTTATTTACGTCTTCATCGGCAAGGAATCTATCGCCGTTATACCATTGATCTCGGTCTTCATCCGACTGCAAAACAACTCCACCTTTCTGGGTCGAGACAACCACCATAACATCCTTCCGCGACACAATAGTGAATAGCTATACTTAGTTAATAATCTTTATTATATGTGGTCTAAATAGAATCTGGGATAGGGTTTCAGGATTGAAATCATTCAGTTGAAGTAGCGATTCAGGTTTGACCGCTAAGACACGGTTAACCCTACTGATCTGAGAATGGCTTCACGAATTTCAGGGCATAGATAATTAAATATGATATTAATGGACGAAAGAGATCTACATATGTGGGATTCCGAGGTCTTGCGAAACTGTATTATTGTCAGGGTAAGAGGGATCTTGCCAAAGATAGCTGGACTTCACGGTAGAGAGATCAAGCTTGACAATACCTTTTTTCTGATCGGGATCGAAGGGGAGCGGGTTTACATTTATCGAAACCTTGGCGAGAAGATCTCACCCTTAGAGAGAAACAATATTGAAGGTTATAGTGGGAGTGGTTCAAGCATATTTGTTATGGGGGACACCGTGCTGAGACTTTCTGTGCTTGAGACATTTTGGAAAATTCTGAATAAAATAAACGGTTTGCCAGGATTCAGAATGAACCCATGCATTCTTTCTCATTCCACCGATTTGTACGTTCAGATTGACTACGATGAGCAATCCCTCGGGAAAAATTTTAAAGTTGCGATGGAAATCTTGAATTCCCTGATTGAAAAAAATGAGATAATATACATGGGACCACAGCCTGCCGCTTATCCATACCTGATCAAGCTCTACAGGGATTTTGGTTGCCCCATGGATGACCTCACGCTCGTTAAGACAGAGTGGAATATGACGCCGCAGGAAATAGACCTAGAAAATAAGGGGATCTTCAGGAACAACGGGATACTTGTTCCAAAGTTCTTTACAAATGCTGTCAGCGATACCATACTGTTCAAGCTTTATTCCAAGGAAGTTATGGGCGAAGCATTATACAGGCCAGTCAATGATGACAACCTTATAGAAATGGATCTGGAATCGAAGTTTTTCTCAGATGTGTACAGGGAAGTTATCATGGCCTATTATGGTACCCTTTTTTACTGGGCGGAGGTAAAAGGTCAGGTGATGACCTCGAATTTCATTATAGATACTTCACTGATCAACAAGTTTCTTATCGGGCTGAGAAACCACTGGAATATAGCTACTAGAAAAAATCACAGCAATGCGGTTGTGAGAGTATCAAAGGTCAATGATCAAGGGCTTGACTGAAAAAAGCTGAAATTTCATATTGTGACATTGTCCTGCCAAAATTTCTCTTTGCTGAACAGTCTCGGTTGTTGCAGATTATAATTTAGGGAATTTAAAAATAGTGCGAAATTTTTTCTAGCAAATAACACAAAGTATTTTCTATAACTAATTATAATGACATCTGTGAAAATGAAGTCCAAGAGGATCGTGGTGTTGTCCACTGTTATCGTGTTTTTACTTTCGTTATCATTTACTTCTGGAGTTATCGGTGGAGCAGGGCATTCAGGGATGATGGCAGTTCCCGCTACAACGCATTCTATGACAAAAGGGGGCGTTCCGACTAATACATTCATTACCCAGTCAAAAGTGGATGTATCAAAACTCTACAAGAACGAACCCGCTCCAATGGGGATAGCAGATTTCGGGATCGGGCCTTCGGGTTCTTCTTACTCATATAACAGCTCCTCGTTTGAGGGTATTATAAACGTAAATAGCCTGTCAACTTATAATAGCAGCCTGAACCCAGATAAATATTATGGAGGCTATTACGGCCTATCTTTCCAGCTCAACACGGTCCTGACCTTTAGCCTGGCGGGGAAGAGTTACGTGTACTGGACTCAGGACGTGGTTCTGTTCAGTGTGCAGAATTATACACCCATGATAATAAATAACATCTGGAATTTCTCGTCAAGTTCATCTTATCTACACCCTGGATCAATCTCGGGAAACGGTACACTATACACCACATCTAATTCTCCTCTACAGAATTTCTATATTGCAACTGCTTCTCACAGTTTACAAGGTTCTTATAAAAACCTGACTGCCAATTTCACGTTGGAACTGAGGATGACTGCATCACTTGCGTCAGGCAAGCCGCAGGTGGCTTTCCAGTATAATGATGGTTTCGGGTGGCAGACCTTTGATACGCCTGTTTTCACGTTTGCCGAAGGAGCAACCATTCCTGTATTCTTGGTGGATGGCAACAGCTATACACCGCTAGGGACGTACTATGACTCTGAACTCATATTGGGTGGGCCTGCTGGGAGTTCCAATACCTCCGCGGTCGGCGGAAACCTTTCGCTGCAGCTTATGTACTGGAACGGCCACAATTACCAGAATGTTCCAAATGCATTCAATCACGGAAGCGACACTGCAGAAGGAATAAACAACGTCGCAGTCACTGAGGGGCCTGCTTCCGGGGGCGTTTCACCATCAGCGAACATGGGTGCCGGTACCGGCAGCCTTGGCATGATATACAACAGTTCTTCTGTCTCTTTTCTCAATGTTAACGTTCTTGGATTTACGAGCGGTTCCCTATTACTGAATGGAACAAGTTACCAGTTCACAGGCTCTTATGTGAATGTAACAATTATGCCTGGGACTTATGACGCAACGATTGTCTCGTCAAATCAAATTTATAGAATTGGCAATTTCACGATATCAGCCGGGCAGACACTGAATCTGTTTTCAGGCAGGATTTATCAGATCAC
The DNA here is from genome assembly GCA_038729425.1 of Thermoplasmataceae archaeon. Taxonomy (NCBI): domain Archaea; kingdom Methanobacteriati; phylum Thermoplasmatota; class Thermoplasmata; order Thermoplasmatales; family Thermoplasmataceae; species Thermoplasmataceae archaeon. Next base: position 8,931 of record JAVYSB010000004.1, read on the forward strand.
ATTCACTGAAACAGGTCTTCCCTATGGAACGGCGTGGTCTGTGAAGATCTACAACTATTCCGGGATTGAAAACACCTTCAGTTCAAAGCTGTCAACATTATCTTTTGGGGTTCAGAACGGAACCTATTCCTACAGCGTGAGTTCGTCTGACTCAAATTACGTGAACTCGACAATTGGGCAGTTCACAATTAATGGTTCAGACCATTCAACAATCAGTGTTGTTTTTCAAAAGGTAAACGTTTCTGGATTTACAACTGGTGTTGTGGCAATTGCCATTATGCTGGTAGCGCTCATAGGGATAGGGCTCTGGTTGAGACGGAGAAAGTGATTCACAGGGTCAGTTGCTCGTTACGGCTCTTCTGACGGTTTCATACAGCGAATAAGACAGGAGCATCAGTGAAAATGCTCTCACTCCATGCTTCCTTGACCAGTCTATCTCCTTCACGAGGTAAGTGAGATGTTTGCTCTTGTCACTCTGCGCTGTATAGGATTCCCCGTTCATATAACTCAGGATATTATTCACAATTCTCTTGCCGTTGACGCTGTCAATATAACCGAGCTTTGTTCCCGATTCAACCATCTTGATTCCGGAACGATACGTCGCCTCAACAAGATCATCTCTGCTCATGGATTTGCTCTCATAATTTAGAAAGTCCTGCCATATTCTTCCCTTATCGAGTAAATTGTAATAATCCATGATCCCCTTGGCGGTTATTGTGTATCCATAGCGATCTGGCATCTCATAGAACAGCGATCCCGGATCAAGGAATGGGGTAAGAGGAGAAATGAATCCATAAACTGGCATTTTCTTAGTCGAGTATTTTTTCATAATGGTTTCAAGATAATCAGCATCCCTCAGGACACTGTTCATATCCTGGCCGGGAAGACCTATGGAGAAATACACGTCAAATTTCTTTGAATCATGTTTGGCCGCGTTCTCAATGGATCTTTCAAGATCGTGGTTTGAATAGAATCTTCCTGTTTCCCTCCGTATCAAATGGTCGGAAGAATCGGGGGAGATTTCGCATGCATAATTCTGGACAAATCGACTCAGTGTTGCGAAATACTCCTCAGGTGGCGGAACAAAGTATTCCGTAAGCAGAGGGAGATCGAGCCCCCTATTTTGTATTATGTTTAACAGTGCTGTATAATATTTTTCCCCCATTGCATTAAGATCGCCTGCCATGAATACCGGGGAATTGATGGTTTCATGAATGCCTTCCAGCTCCAAGCCTATAACCTCAGGGTCTCTCCTTACGGGTGATATGCTGTTGTAATATTTTGAGTAAGCATAATGTGACCCGCCGCAGAAACCGCAGTTGAACTGGCAGCCCCTCTGCAGTATGGTCATCGCAACAGGGTTCTCTACCCATGCATAATAAGGGAGATGGCCCCGGATATCATGATGGAAAATGGCATTCCTGACAAGTGTTTTGTAGTCTATGAAGACTTTCTTAACGGCATCTGGATCATCAGCCCTTGGGGTTCTCTTTATTGCACCGTTTACTCTGTATACGAGGTTTGGCACGGTTTCAAGGTTAAGGTTGTCTTCCACCGCCAGCGCCAGTTTTCTCATCTGTTCTTCCATGAAATCTCCAGCAAGAATATAGTCAACGCTGCTGTTGTTCTTGAGAATATCTTCCGCAAAATATGAAGAGGAAAACCCGCCAAACACAACTTTCGATTCCGGGTGAATTTTTTTGACAAGTTTTGATACCTCAAACGCCCCCTGCGTGTGAGGGAGCCAGTGAAGGTCTATACCGAATATATCCGCATCAATCCTCTTGATGTATTTCTCGGCATTGAAATTCCTGTCAGAGAGCATCAGCACGGCCAGATTCGAGATCCTCGCAGAAAAGCCATTCCTAACCAGATAGGAGAGCATGCTAATGAAGCCAACAGGATACATCTCGAATACCGGGGTCGAGGGAACAACGTCACTGATTGGCCCCTCTTTCAAATCTCTCGTTCTGAAATCATAGATGCTGGGGGCATGCAGGAAGCAAACATTCACCGAACCCATGGTATCTAAACAGTATTACTGTATTGATTTTAAACTTGCCAGATGACATATACAGGTTTACCAGTTGTACGATGAGGAAAAACACTGATGTACGTATATCTTAAGGCACTATCTGGGTTCATTTCTAGACTAAAATCATATGTGAAAGTGATCATTCACGGATCGCATTAGCGGTGCTGCTTCAGTTAAATACTAGTTTAAGATACTGGAGTGAGAATAAAAGCGGGATAAATAGAACATTCTGATTTTTATTTGCAAGCGTGTTAAAATGACGAAATTCGAGGAATTTAACTTAAAGGAACAATTGGTAAAGGCACTTGACAGCATGGGATTCGCAACACCAACTGAAGTTCAGGAGAGGGCAATACCCATTGCCCTGGAAGGCAAGGATATTGTAGTAAAATCAAAAACAGGCACTGGAAAGACCGGCGCCTTTCTTATTCCGATAATCCAAAAACTCAGCCCCAAGGATAAAATGGCTGCCACCGTAATAGTGCCAACGAGAGAGCTGGCAATACAGGTATTTGACGTTTTCCAGAAAATGTCAGCAGGATCCGGCATAAAGGGATGCCTTGTCTATGGCGGCGCATCCATAAATGTTCAGATAGATTCGCTCAGGAGACTTCCAAACTTTGTTGTTGGCACCCCGGGCAGAATAATAGACCTGATGGAAAGAGGAGAGCTAAAGGTAAACCACACAAAGATACTGATACTTGACGAAGCCGACATGATGCTTGATCTTGGGTTTATAGAGGACATTGAGTACATTATGTCGATAATGCCCTCGGAAAAGCAAATAATGCTTTTTTCAGCCACAATACCGGACAGGATAGCCGGGCTATCTAAGAAGTACATGGAAGATCCTCACTACCTCAATATCAGCCAGGACAAGGAGCTGACAGTCAACTCAATATCGCACAGGTATGCACTTTCAGAGAGATCATCCAAACTGCAGACGCTCCTGACATTCATACGTGAATATAAACCTAGAAAGTCTATAATCTTCTCCGACACGAAGAGGAATGCAGACTTTCTGTACAGAGCACTGGTGAAGCAGGGATACAAAGCGTCTGTGATGCACGGGGATCTTTCCCAGTCGCAGCGGGAGAAGGCACTTCAGGCATTCAGGAGAAATTCGCAGTTTCTTGTTGCCACTAATGTGGCGTCCAGGGGGCTCGACATTACAGATGTGTCAGATATTATTAATTATGACACGCCGTCGGAACCATATGTTTATGTCCACAGAGTTGGAAGATCCGCAAGAATGGGCGCGGATGGTTCAGCATTTTCGATTGTCAGTCCGGACGAGTCTGTCCTTATTAGGGACATCGAACGCTCAGTGAAGATAAGAATTAAGCACATAGAACTGGACAGCCAGATAAGGGCCGCAGTTTCCAAGGAAATGGTAAATGTAACGCAAAACCACTATGGTGACAGGCGGGATACTAGGAGAACCGGCTTCAGCAGAAACAGGGAGAGAAACCGGCCGAGCTATAGGAACGAGAAGAAAGGCGTCGATTTTAGTTATGGCGATTATTCCGATCGTCCTTATACCGGAGAATAACTACCTCTATCATTATTTTTCTCTCCATCTTGTAAAGTAGCTTGCAAGCAAGAGGTAAACCACAGTTTCTACCAGTAGTACCGGTATCATAAGGATAAACACAGGTGACAGCCCGTAGGCTCCCTGCAGAATGATCGAAGCAGGTGTGGCCGGTGAAATCGCGAGAAAATATATCACAAATTTTGGCAGGTATGTATAGGGATAAAAAGTCGGCGGTATTACTGTCATTATGATGGAAAGTATGCCGGTTATGCCCCAGACATTCCTTATGTGCTTTATTGCACCGGCAATTATAAACGATATTGCTGAAGTTGAAAGTGACAGCAGGAAAAGAACTCCTACCAGCTCAAGGACTCTCAAAACCGTAAATAGGTGGTATAAGACTGCCAGGGCAGCGTAAAGCACGATGCCAGGCGTTGTGAACAGTAGGAAGCTCAATGTCAGCCCAATCATGTAATCTACGGAACCTATGCTGGTAGCAATGAAGAGATCCTGGATTCTTGCCTGCAGTCTCAGGAATGCTGCATCAGATGCGCTTGTAAGCCCGTTGGAAGCAATCATGGTAACAAATCCGCCCACTACTGCGAATTGCACGAGCCGACCGTTAGACAGAACAAAAACTAGGAATAAAAGGGTCAGAGGAGTCACAATTGATGCGATTACATATGAAGTACCTCTCCCGATTACCCTGAATCCATAATACCATGCAAAGTAAAAGGAGAACTTAGGATTCAAGGTCTACCCCCCGATCTATGAAAATGTCATCAAGGGTTACTTTCTTAATGGTACATCCCAGTGAAATGTATTCCTGTGCGTCTGCTTCTGGTATATATTTGATAAAGGTGTTTGAAATCTGGTAAGCTCCATCTATAGGAACGTGACTCTCTGCGCGTAGTTTTCCGTGGAACCTTGAGAGAAGTGACTTCACTTCTCCGCTCTCAATGATATTCCCTCTGTCAACCATGTATACCTCCTGAGCAAGCTCTTCTGCTTCTTCCATATAATGCGTCGTTACTATGATCTTGCTGCTCAATTTTCTTATGGAAGACCACACCTCCATTCTGGACACTGGGTCGAGGCCTGTTGTAGGTTCATCAAGAAATACTGTGTCGGCATTTGCTGCTATTGCCATGGCAACAAATATCTTCCTTTTGGTGCCGCCGGAAAGCGTATCTGCAGGGTGGTTGACGTATTCGGAAATGCCCAGGTTCTCTAGGGCTATTTTTGCCTCTTTCTGTGCATCTCTGTGGGAGAAATTTCTGGCCAAAAGGTAAAGGGTTACGTGTTCTAGTGGAGTTAGTATGCCTATCGGTGTTGCTTCCTGGGGTATGCTCACGATCTTCTTTCTCACAGCGGCAGTTTGTTTCATTATGTCAAGCCCATCAATTGTCACGGTGCCTGAGGTTGGCTCCAGCTGTGTTGACAGTATACGCATCAAAGTCGTCTTGCCGGCCCCATTTCTGCCTATAACGGAGGTGATTCTGCGTTCTATACTTGCGTCTATGCCGTCAAGTGCCACGGTTCCGTCGTCGTATACCTTTCTCAAAGAGGCTATCTGTATCATTTTTCGCGTGCCTTCGGTGGAATTTTGCTATATTGCCTGAATATTTAAAATGTGTGTCAAACAGAGGTTTGACGGGACAGAATGGCAAGAGATGAGAATATTATTCGGTAAATGACTGAATCAATGTGATGGACTTTATCAGATAATCATTAATATTGTAAGGGTAAGCAAAAATACCGGGATAACATGAGTAAGTCGATAGTACCTGCGAGAAGTTGATGATTATGTGCAGAATGTTTGCTTTAAATGGGGAGTTCAGCGAAGATTTTAATTCAATATTTTTGGCTCTTCAGGATGTGGCACAGCATGATCCGCTTCTTGAATCCGGATCGGAACTTTTACCTAGTCATCCCGATGGCTGGGGATACGCAAATTTAAGCGATGGCGATCTTGCGTTCTGGAAGTCCAATCTACCTGTTTATGAGTCTCCAATACCTGTTATCAAAAACGGCATCCTAATGATGCACGCAAGGAAAGCTTCTCCCGGGGAGCCAAAAGGACTGTTCAGCTCACACCCATATCACGGCACGACTCAAGAGATCGAGATTTTCATGGCACATAATGGAGCATTTGAAAAGAAAGGGATTGCGAAAAGGTTAGGCATTTCAGACTGCTCTAACATCACGGATAGCGAGCTTTTCCTTCATCTCGTTCTCTCAAAGGGAGGCAGTCTTTCGGAAAGGGTAAGCAGGTCCATCGATGAGATCCGTGATGATGACTTATTGAAGGGTACTCCAAATTTACTTTTCATTGGAATAGATAGAAACAGGAAGGAGCCTGAAGTGTTGTACTATACCGACAGTGCTTCGAATGAACAGTATGTGGAATACAACAAATTATACAGGATAGATCAGGGAAATTGGTCTGGCATCTTCTCATCCAGCATTTTAAAATCCGAATACTTTCCGGAAGGCTATCCAGCGAAAGAAGTGAAGAGAAATAGCATAACTTATCTGTAAGGTTTGACCTTAATTTCATACCTCACTATGAATAATTGGTGATACCGTGACTGGAAAGCTGGAAGGTAGAATTGTGGTTGTTACGGGTGCTGCGATGGGCATTGGAAAAGCAACAGCGATGGCTGTAGCCAGGGAGGGGGCGAGAGTTGCAATCTGTGATTTTAACGACAAAGAGGGAAAATCCACGGAGAATGCAATCAATAGCAGAAACGGTCAAGCAAAATTTTACCACCTCGATGTTTCAAGGGAAAATGAAATAAAGGAAGGCTTTAACAGAATCTCAAAGGATCTGGGTCCGATATATGGTCTTGTAAATAACGCTGGAATCGCTGGTACGAGCAAACCCACGCACGAAATTTCTCTTGAGGAGTGGAATAGGGTCATAGAAATAAATCTCAACGGAGTTTTCCTATGCACAAAATACGCTATACCAGACATGTTGAGAATGAAGAGCGGAAGCATAGTGAACCTTTCATCCATATATGGTATCGTTGGATCGCAGGATGCGCCACCATACCACGCCTCAAAGGGTGCTGTTAGGCTGATGACCAAAGTAGACGCCCTACTTTATGCAAAAAGCGGAATAAGGGTAAACTCCGTTCATCCAGGATTCATAGATACCCCGATGGTTCAGGGATTCGCAGAATCGGCTGGAAACAAAAATGAAATCCTCAATGCACTTAAGGCACTTCACCCGATGGGAAGGCTCGGAAGGCCTGAGGAGATCGCAAATGGAATTATCTTCCTGTTAAGTGACGAATCATCGTTCATGACAGGTTCGGAACTCGTAATAGATGGCGGATACACCGCCCAGTGAATTCAAAGATCAATTATTAACCCTTATTTTTTTTGATCTAAAAGACTGGCGGGCGGAGAAAAGATTATCCTGTAAACTGCATTATGCCTGGTATGGCCACAGGTATTTTCGTCTTTCTCATATTTTCCCAATATATGTAAGCCTGTCCTGTAACTTCTCAATATTGTCAAATATTGCCTTGAATCTGGAAACGAGGCCTTAAAGGATGAATGGATCCGTCTCCGGAAGATCTGCTGGCATATCAAGAATTCTTTCTAGTGATCTTTTGACGAATATATCTAAGGCATTTATGGACAATCCATTCCGGGCAGCATCGGTATGCCGGGATCGGGGATCGAACCCGAGACCTTCGGATTTCTCAGACTTTCCATCTCTTATGAGTCCGACGCTCTACCAACTGAGCCACCCCGGCAAATATATCTATGAGACGGCTTCGGAAGTAGTTTCTGGCACGGTCTCTGAGGGAGAAGTTTCAGTAGTTGTTCCCATGGCGAGAACCTCAGACTTCCTTATTTCTATCTTCTTAATCGGATAGATGTCTTTTGCTGCCTCTATAATATCATTTGAGATCTCTTCACCAATGACATATCTAGAAAGGTCCTGGAAATTCATGGGCTGGCTCTTAGAATGAAGAAAGTCTTCTGTCACTTTCCTGATTGTAGCTCTCTTAGAGGTAGTTAGCTTCCCATCAGTGACTATCACCGTTTTCACTGCTAGCTTGTAACCATCGGTGCTGTTCAACGGGGTGATGATATCTATCCTCTCTTTTCTTCTCCTGACCATCCTCCTGATGTAATCATCGTTTATGCTGTGACCAAGAAACATAGTCTCACACTTAGTACCTTGGCAAGATACAACTCTAAAAACTATCTTTGCACTGGATCTTTTAAAGTTACCCGTAAAATCTGAAACTGGAATCTCTATATTCCTGCCTATTATGAAATCAGCACTGCTTGCAGGTGTAGTCGTAAGCTCCTTTCCACCAAGATAATTTGGTGAAACTAGAGTATACCATGTTTTTTCTTTCCACTTGTCTTTGCCTTTTTTCTGACCCTTCTCGGTTGCCATTAAATCCCTCTAAACTCCATCAATATGAAGCGTAATAGGCACCTAATAGTGAAACCGAATTAAATCTTTCTGTTTCACTGCGTGCCTCTCCAACCTCTTGATAGGAGTAAAGGAGCAGCATTGGTCTATGCTGAGGGATGCATGTTCAATTGCAACCTGTATAGGCTGCCTCGCCTCAATATAAATAGCATTAGCTGAGAAGAAAATAATAAAATCAAAGAATAAATACGGGAGAATCTGAGAATTAGGTAAATCCAACATTCAGGAGTAACAAACATTTGGCAAATGGCAGTTTTTTTGGGAGAATTCTGTGGGTTTTCGACCCGTTGCTGTTCGGTCTGAAATATCTCTCTAAAAACAAGTACGCGATTTATGTTGTGTTGGGAGCCGCCATCGTATCAACAATTGCAAGATTGTACATTCCCATTCTGATTGGAGACTCAGTTACTTCAATCGAGGGACTTAACCTCCCTCACCTTGAACACTTTGCAATACTGATCGTAGAAGTCTCGGTCATTTCCGGCTTCTTTCAGTTCATTGTAAACTACGGCTCATTATATCTTGGGCAGACTTATTCATACAATCTTCGAAACAATGTTTTCAAGCACCTTTTAAAAAAGAAATTTCTTTTCTTCGAGAATCAGACCACTGGAGACCTGCTTTCGAGAACCACAATGGATATTGAAGCATCAAGGAATTTCATAACTTCAACACTTTCTCAGCTATTTCCAACAGTGTTTATGATTATTTTCGGGGTGTATTTCCTGCTGACAATTGATACTCTATATGCCATTGTCTTCATTTTTTCGGTTCCCGTGATGCTTTACATAGGGATGGTATTCCAGAAAAAACAAAGGTTACACTGGAGAAACATAAGGGGCTATTATGGGAGGATGAATGAAGAACTGCAGGAAAACATCATCGGGCAAAGAGTTGTGAGAGGGTTTTCTGCAGAGGAGTTCGAAGTCGAAAAATTCAGAGGTACCACCGACAGTTACTATCAAGAATATATCAAGGTCGCAGAGCTTAGGGGGTTCTACAATAATTTGCTCCCGCTGGTACTAAGTGCTGCCTCTACAATTATTCTGGTATATGGCGGGTTCTTCACCATGTTCTCTGGTATAGCCGTGGGCCCGCTTGTTTCGGCGTTAAATATATTCGCTCTTGTAAGCCCATCTGTGAGCTCCATGGGGAGACTCGTTGTATTCTCTGAAAATGCGAGGGCCGGTATACAGAGGATTGGGGACATACTAAATGAAAGTGACATTGAGGACTCCGTGACCGGTGGATCCGGTGCCGAATCATCAGTGATCTCTTTCGAAAATGTGACTTTTCTAAGGGGGAAGAGGGTTATACTTAACAACGTAACTTTTTCCATACCCGCGGGGGAATTTGTTGGGATAACTGGAAATACCGCGGCTGGGAAGAGCACCATGGTTAATTTAATTTTAAGGTTTTACGAACCAGCCTCTGGCGTACTGAAACTGGGAGGGACGGATATAAGGGATATTCCTTTGAACGTCCTGCGCAAGTTTGTCACAATGGTCCCTCAGGAGGTTACGCTGCTCTCAGGAACTATCAGGGAAAACATAGCTTATGGCTCCCCCGAAGTAACCACAGAAGGGGTAAGAGAGGCAGCGGACATTGCCAATATATCTGAATTTATAGAAGGTTTACCAGAAGGTTACTCCACAATCATAGGGGAGAGAGGAATCACTCTCTCTGGTGGGCAGAAACAGAGAGTCGCTGTGGCAAGGGCCATTATTAGTCATCCAAGAGTTCTCATACTTGATGATGCAACCTCAAGCGTGGATCCGGAAACAGAACTTGAGATGTTCAGGAAAATAAAGGAAAAACTAACCGGAACAACCATAATAAACGTAACCCACCGGCATTCTTCTCTAAAGTACGCGGATAGAATACTGAAAGTTGATCGCGGTTCTGTAATCCTCGATTCTGGAGACGGTGAAGCAGCGGTGAGGGATTTAGGAACTAACGATTTTTCCTCGGGGGGTGAAATGGACGCCTGAAGCCGGATCTTATGACGACAGGGAAGATCAGTATTTCGGAAAGCTAGATACCAGGAAAAGCCTTATCAGGCTCATCCACGATATTTTTTCATTCAAGAGGGACAGCAGGCTGGTTGTTATTTCCGTGGCTATTACGGCCATATCCGGCACACTATACCCGGTATCGCTGGGGCTTGCAATAAATAGCATTCTCTCACATAATATTCCAGACTTAATTTTCTTCGGAGTAGCATTCTTTGGTCTTTATCTGGTTCAGTTCTTCTCAAACAGGATAAGAACAATATCATCCACAAAGGTTGCCCAGGCTACGATCAAGAGCATGCGGGATCGTGCTCTTGCAAACATACAGAAAGTTCCCCTGACATTCTTCGGTAAAGTTAAAACGGGTTATCTTATAAGCAGGATAACCAATGACGGTGAAGCACTGAGCGAATTCCTGACTTTTCAACTTCCTCAGGTAGTTTCAGGCGTGGTTACCGTATTAGTGTCAATTTCGGTTATGATTTATCTAAACCTTACTCTTACCCTTTATTCTTTGATCGTGATACCTATATTGATAGCATTTACGTTTACCATCCAGCCGAGGGTAAGAAAGAATTATCTGAGAACGAGAAGGACTATTGCTGCCATAACCGGCAATCTCAGCGAGAACATAAATGCAATAAGGCTCATAAAATCCTTCAATACTGAGGATAGGACCGCGAACAATTTCAACGACCTGAACAGAAAGAACTATGCTGCCAATTTGAAAGCAAACAGACTTTCATCGACATATGGAGCTATAACCGGCATTATTGAAGCACTGGGTATAGCTATAGTCATCATTGCGGGAGGAGATCAGGTTTTTTCTGGTGCATTGTCAATTGGGATTATGGTCGCTTTCGTCGGCTATTTGCAGGAGTTCTTTGCACCGGTAATTCAGCTCTCACAGACATACACATCATACCAGTCCGCTATTGTTGGTGTCGGAAGGATTTACGCCATAATAGACAGTGAGGTAGAACCGGACTCATTTTCAGGGAGAAAGGAAATGATCTTTAACGAGAGCATAGACCTGAAGGAAGTCAGCTTCGCCTACGACGGCGAGAACGCACTCAACCGCGTCACGATCCAGATCCCAAAGGGTTCTAGGATAGGCATCGTTGGCCATACCGGTGCCGGGAAAACGACACTGAGCAATATACTCCTGAAATTCTACGACATAGACAGCGGATCAATAACGGTGGATGGGAGTGACCTGAAATTAATCAAGACCACCAGTTACAGGAAGATCATCGCACCTGTGCTTCAGGAACAGTTCCTGTACCGCGGCACGATATATGAAAACATAAACTTTAACAGGCCTGAGATAGGCAGGAAAAACATCGACGATCTTTGCAGCACCTTTGGATTTGACAAGATATTTGCGGGACTCGAATTCGGGTTTGATACGAATATAGGTGAAATGGGCAGGAACCTCTCAGAGGGACAGAGACAGGCTGTATCCATTATCAGGGCACTGGTCAGGGACCCCGAGATACTGATTATGGACGAACCCACTTCTCAGATTGATCCCGAATCCGAAGGGATTATAAAGGAAGCCCTTTTAAAATACCTGAAGGGAAAAACACTGATACTCATTACCCACCGTTTCAGCATGGTTTCACTGGTGGATAAAATAATAGTACTGGATCATGGGAATCTCGTAGAGGAGGGTAAGTTTGAAGACCTCGTAAAATCAAATGGGATCTTCGCTAAACTCTACAGGATCCAGACGGAAGGATGAATTTTAAGTGCACCACCCGAAACTCACTCTTTCAGATCAGAGAATTCTGGCTGTTTTGATAAATATCTTGTTCTGGGGGCTATCGTTGTTATCAGTTTTTGCCTTGCTTATCGAGTCCACCACGTTCATGCCATCGATAACTTTTCCAAACACTGGGTGTTTTCCGTCAAGGTAATTATTGTTGACAACGTTTATAAAAAACTGGCTCCCACCGGTGTTAGGGCCTGCATTTGCCATTGAAATTGTTCCCCTGTCGTTTCTATTTGTCTTCGTAAATTCGTCCTTGATACTGTAGCCAGGCCCTCCCATTCCAGTGCCGGTTGGGTCTCCGCCCTGTATCATGAAATTAGGTATTACCCTATGGAATATGGTACCATCATAGAATTTGCTCTCTACCAGTTTCCTGAAGTTCCCCGCCGTTAACGGCATCTTATCTTCGAAAAGTTCCAGTTTTATATTCCCAACATTAGTTTCTATAAGGACTGTAGACATTTTGTTCGTCTCCACTATGCTTTGATTGCTTATCTAACTTATTAGCACTGCGATTGATAATTGGCTCAACTTTGCTTGAAAGAGTCAAGGCGCCTGTATAGCTCGTCAAGCTTGACGTTTATCTCCTTGATATTTTCAGATATCCTTGGAATCGCTGCTGTGTACAGGGATTCCATGTGATCTACAATTCTTATGAGATACTCCAGGCGGGTCTGCAGCACCTCAATGGCAATAGAAAACTCCTGCCCAGAGCTACCCGTCTGTTGTTGTGTCTCTCCGTCTTTGACGGTTGCTGTGCCTTTAAGAGCATCCTGCGGAATTTCAAAGTCGACCGCATGAGGATATTTGATGGCCATATAATCTGGCAGCTTCATCCCTTTCTGCTGCGCTGCGGTGCAGTCTCCTTTTTCAAGGTTCACCCAGGTGGCATTTATGAAAATGATTTTCATGGAAACATTATCGCAGTTTGGGCTCTCAAACAGCCTGATCTTTTCGGCCAGCCTTCCTTTGATATTTGCATAGACTGAAAATGGATACTTGCTGTGCATTTTCCAGATTTCATCCTGCAGCGCAATGAGACTCCTGTAACGATTGATGCTGTCTATTCTGGTAAGCATCTTATGATAATCGTCGGACTCTCGGGTTTCCACAATTTGAAATTGCGTATAGCTTATAAAGCTTTATGTCAAAAACATAAAATCAATTATTCCCTGAAGAGGGATAACCGGTATTTCAAATGTTTCAGCTGGATTGCCGTCTAATAGCCTGATACCGTCCCGTTAAAAAAGAAAGGTTAATACCATGAAGTTGTGCCAGTAAGTTTTATTCATAAATAACCCTTAAGTAAGTGGGGATTTTGTTGGAAAAACGTGGCATGGCCGGTGATGTGTATGTGGTGGAATCCAAGAGAACAGCAATTGGCAAGCGTAATGGAAAATTCAAGAACAAGCATCCAGTGGACCTTCTTTCCGATCTCATGAAAAATGTTGTCGGGAGTAATGATGCCTACTTTCCTCTGGTGGAGGATGTCATCATTGGTTGTGTTACTCAGAGTGGAGAGCAATCTACTAACATTGCAAGGAATGCATGGCTTTCCGCAGGTTATCCTGAATCTGTTCCCGGCACTACCATAGACAGGCAATGTGGATCCAGTCTCCAGGCCGCAACCTTCGCTTCGTATGGAATAATGTCAGGGAATTACGATTTTGTTGTCGCTGGCGGGGTGGAGTCAATGACCCGTGTCCCGATGTACAGCAATTTCAATAATGGGTATTCCCCTCTATCGGAAGGAATAAGAAAAAGATACGGAATGGATGGCGGGTGGTTCAGCCAGGCTGCTGGAGCGGAAATGATTGCAAAAAAATGGAACATATCTAGGGGAGATCTGGATAATATGGGAGCGCGCAGTCACAGACTCGCCTACCAGTCAAAGGAAAGGACCAGCAGAGAGATAGTAAAGGTCAGTTCCAGTCTGGACGATGGCACTGAAATATTGGTTTCCGAGGACGAGGGGGTACGAGAAAAAATAGACATGGACAAAATGGCGAAACTCCCGCCTGCGTTTCCGGGACTTACCATGATCACGGCCGGGAACTCAAGCCAGATCTCGGACGGAGCAAGCCTCGCCATCCTGGCTTCAAAAAAAGCTGTGGACGAACATGGTCTTCGTCCTAGGGCCAGGATCATCTCATCCGCGGCTGTCGGTGTTGACCCGGTTACCATGCTCACCGGCCCAATTCCCGTAACTAAAAAGGTACTCCAGAAAGCAGGCATGAAAATCGACGACATAGACCTTTTCGAGGTTAATGAGGCATTCGCTTCTGTGGTACTTGCGTGGCAGAAGGAGTTTCATGTGCCATCGGAAAACCTGAACGTACATGGCGGCGCCATAGCCATTGGTCATCCCCTTGGGGCCACTGGTACGAGAATCCTTTCAACAATGATTAACGCCTTAGAAATGGAAAAAAAGAAGACCGGGCTTATTGCAATATGCGAAGGTGGCGGAATGGCCAACGGCCTAATAGTGGAAAGATTATGACCACTGTGATGATATGAGATCATGGACATAAGTGGAAAGGCATTCGTTATCACTGGATCTGCATCTGGACTTGGGGCAGCCACAGCTGAACTCATCCATTCAGCTGGCGGGAATGTTGTAATAGCCGATCTGGACTCAGAACATGGAAGAGCAGTGGCAGAAAAGTTTAGCGGCATTTATGTAAATACAGACGTAACTAGCGAAGACAGTGTGAAGAACCTCTTCAGCAGAGCTATTGAAAAGTACGGATCAGTATCAGGACTCGTAAATTGTGCAGGTATAGCTATAGGAGAGAAAGTAGTCGGGAAGACGGGGGCCCACTCTCTTCAAAGTTTTACAAAGGTCATATCTGTTAACCTGATTGGTACATTCAACGCCATTCGCATATTTGCTGAGCATGCCGTGAACAATTCACCTGATCAGGGAAAGGAAAGAGGAGTCATAGTGAACACCTCATCGGTTGCGGCATTTGAGGGACAGATAGGACAGGCGGCTTATTCTGCCTCAAAGGGCGGAATAGTTGGAATGACTCTCCCAATAGCGCGCGATCTTGCACCTTTCGGAATTCGTGTGGTTACCATTGCCCCAGGCATATTCGACACACCGCTTCTCGGAAAGATGCCAGAGGAAGTAAGAGAAAGTCTGGGCAAACAGGTGCCATTCCCTTCCAGGCTCGGAAAGCCTTCGGAATTCGCAGCTCTGGCCGTTCATATCATAGAAAATCCAATGCTTAACGGTGAGACCATACGTCTAGACGGAGCCATAAGGATGCAGCCCCGTTAGGTGAAATATTATTAAGGAAGCTACATTTTCCTTCATTCAAGGGGCCTGTGGGGTAGCCTGGTATCCTTCCAGCTTCGGGAGTTGGAAACTCCGGTCCAAATCCGGACAGGCCCACTCAGAAGGTTATCCAAGAAATGTTATGGCGAATGAAGTAAAAGCTTGGATTAAAAGCAGGGTACCCAGTTATTGTCCGGGGCAGTTTGCCCGACAAGAAGAGAAAAATCATCACGGTTTCAGTTAGTTTCATAAAGTCTCTGCTGGATTCATTTTTTTTTGCAATGTCCTGTATTCTTCATAGTCAGTGCTGAGGTGATCACAGACACTTTGACTAGATTCAGATTAAAGGGCAGACCAACAGCAGATTATAGGGGATATCAGGAAAAATCCAAGGTATTATTTATATAAAGCAAAGCTCGGAAATTTTACTGCCAATAGCTTACTTCCAAACCGATAAATCAGCTCTGCATGTGGTAAAACCAGTAGGTCTGTCCTTTTGCAGTTCATACTTTTGAAAATTCGCGTTAATATATCCTTTTCACCTTTTTTTCCACGATTATAAAACGGCCGGAAAGCTTTAATTCCGGTTTAAACATGGTTTCACCAATAGATTTACTTGCATTGAATAGCAGCACCGTAAGTGCAACACTTAAGGTGCGGTTTTTACACGCAGGAACTTACGCATCTTGCTGGTTCGGCTGGGCTTACAGTTTTGATAATTATAAAACCCATGGACTGACAGTCTGGTTGGTACCGGTGCCGTGGCTAGTTGCGGCAATCGTGGCACCTGCTCTCGTCTCATCCGCTTTAGTACTTGATCTTATCAACTAGATAGGCTGGTACCAAGGGATATATCCTGCGGAATCAACTAATTGGCTTGCCACTTTTATTTGTATCCTCCAGCATGGATCGCCAATAAGCCTACCTCTGGGGAGATACGGAGTAAAGGTAACTTAGCGTAAAAGATGAAAAATGGCGAAAGATAAGAGTGTCTTTTCCTTCTTTTACTTTTTGCTTGTAATATTCGAGATAATCGGTATTTTGAACTGGGCGGGTACCTAAAAACCGGATGAATGCCGAATACCTTAACCTTAATTAATTTAGAAAGTGCAGGAATTCTAGCTACTACTCTTGCTACAGTAGTGTTCAAGAGAAATTCTTTCGCTAGGAGTATGACATAAAAATTGGCAGTATGCTGCATTCAGGGAATTTCCCCAGGTAGACAAAGTAATTTTACATGATGATTTTTGTACTCGTATAATGTCTGCATATGAATTCCAGGATCAGTCGGCTGTGAGTATTTTACTTATATTTTTATATAGCTAATACATTATTATCCAATGGAAAAGGGACTGTTTATCAAGGTAGAATTCAACTCTGATATACCACTTTATCAGCAAATACGGGACCAGATAGTTGAAGCAATTGCAAATGGCTCCCTTAGGGAGGGACAAATAATCCCATCTGCCAGAGCAATGGCTAAGAACCTTGAGATAAATTACCACACTGTCAACAAAGCTTACAATATACTGACTCTGGAAGGATTTATCAGCATGAACTCAAAGAAACAGCTTCTTGTTCTTCCTGCCAGTGGCGCTCAGGTGAAAAGATTTCTTGACGACTGGAGTTCGGTGGAAATCAGCCTGATAAACGAAGCTAGGGCCATGGGATTTCAACCGGACAAGATCATGGAGCTGTTGAAGAAACTTGTCTTTTCCGGTAAGACTGGTGATCAGATAACCTGATATTTAATCTGAGGTTTGTTTAGGAAGGGTGCAAATATGCAGCTCGTGGCAGTAGAGTTCCCCGTAATTTTCTTCTTAATAGCTGCCCTATATTGGGTAGTGCCTTATACCTCACAAAACACTATCAGATTTGGTGTAAGGATACCGCCAAATAGGATGCATGATCCCATTTTGGTCTATTTCAATGCACTGTATCGCAAAAGGCTCGAGTTTGCCACAATTTCCATTTTTTTTGCGCTGATTGTAGTTCCGACTTTATTTGGAGCTTATCAGATCGAGCTTGCCGCAATTTTCTCCGAGATCATTTTCGCTCATGTATTTTTTGTTCTTGCTCATCACAGCCTGGCCAGGGTAAAAAAGGAAAGGGGGTGGTATCAGGGGATTAAGGAAGCGGCAGGTATAATAATATTAGAAAACAATAGCACCGATAGAGGTGACAAGATCTACAGTGCCCTCCTGGCAATGTCGGCTTTGATTATCGCGGCGACCGCAATAATGGGAGCTTTAATGGACTCCAGAATTCTTGCACAGATAAATATACTTGCCGAAGAGGGAGAGGCTACAGGACTGGTATATAGTTCAAGCCTGCTGAACGCGTTTTCAATATCAATCGCGCAAACTTTTCTGACCGCACTTCTGGCATTACTTTCATACGTGATAATGAGATCCAGACAGGAACTGGAAGTGTTTAGACCACGGACTTCCTATGTTCAGCAGTACAAATTCAAGAGATACACTAGGTACACAATAATGGCCTCTTCCATAATGATCAACATTTCGTTTCTTCTCATCGCGATAATAGGTTGGGGATTACTTAACAAGAGTTATTCATCACTGATTTCCTACCTTCCACTCAGCTCTCTTCTTGTCTTCTTTTTACCAATGATCCTCCTTGGACAGCAGGGGAGCCACATTAAAGTTGATTTCGAGGAAGATTATACGAGTCTTGCGAACAGGAACGATGACCAGTACTGGAAAGGAGGCATATTCTATTTCAACCCTGGAGACAGTTCTTTTGTGGTAGCGAACAGGTTTGGCGTTGGATGGTCTATGAATTTTGGAAATCCCCTGACCTGGGTTGTGATCTCTTTCGTCGTAGTAGGGTTTTTATTGACCGGAGTTTTCTTCAACGCCCTCTAAAAATGTATTTTTACAAGTTTCGAGGTAAGACTTTTGCTGAAAAGGTTATCCCATTACCTTGTCATACGTAAGTTTGTGTAGAATGACACCACTCTGGGTTTCATTTTTCCGTGTGCTCTTTGCATATCCGTTTTCCCATATGTCTTCGTGAACGTTGGAAACCCGAATATTTCAAGGAGATTGTCGTCAACGCGATCTAAATTCATGACATAGTTTCCCTCTATGGATCCGAGAGCTGCGGATAAGTCCCTGTAATCAATATCAGAAAATGACGCTTCATACCATCTCTTCCCGGGGTATGGAGGGTCAAGATAAAATAGAGTCCCACTGGAATCGTATTTCCGGATTATCTCACGAAAATCAAGGTCTTCAAGTGTCCACAATCTAACCCGTTCAGATATTTTCCCAAATTCTCCAATGGTCTTGGCCAGATATGGAACCACCGATTTTTCGTGACTGGTTGCATAGGTTTCACCCTCACCCCCGAAACTTTTACTGTAAGTCAGGATTGTATCCAACGCCCTTTTTATTTCTGATTCATGTATTGATTTCCTGTTATTTACCACCCCAACTGTTTCACTGGATATATAATATCTAACATACTTGTGACCAACATCCAATTTCGCAATTTCTCTCTTCAGCCCTGCGTATATAACCTCTGGATTCAGCTGAATTGATCGGAACATTTCAACCAATCGCAGGTTTATGTCATTGTAAACAATACGCTTCGTGGGTAGATTCAATGCCATAGTGCCTGACCCACCGAAGACATCGACGAATACCCCTGGTCCGGCTACCTTCTCCAGCCTTAACAGATCGCCTATAAGGGCGCTTTTTGCGCCCGGGTACTTGATGAGCCTCAAATATTTCATGAACTTTTCCAAACAGCATAACTTGAATCCGCTATAACCTTTTTTTCAGGTTGCATAGAGAAGAAGAATGAGTTTATTTGGGCTTAGTTTTGCGAAAACCAACATGAAAAAGATCGTGCACCGAAGACATACCGAATATCGCAAAAATGGTGCAGTAAATAATCCTTTAACGACTGAGATGAAAAAAGGATTATATCGTTTATGGGACTCTTGTTTATATGAAGAGCAAGAAACTAGGCAATACGGGAATTATCGTTAGTGAACTCTGTCTCGGGACAATGACTTTCGGCTGGCAGGCTGATGAGAGCAGTAGCCATAAAATACTTTCACAATTCTTTGAAAATGGAGGCAATTTCATAGATACTGCAGATGTCTATTCTGATGGCAAGTCTGAAGAAATCATAGGAAAGTGGCTAGAGGGGAATGATCGCGAAAATGTTATCCTTGCTACGAAATCGAGATTCAGGACCGGAGCTGGGAAAAACAGTGTGGGGCTTACAAGGAAGCACCTTTACTCCGGCGTTAAAGCCAGTTTGAAAAGGTTACATACTGACTATATAGACATACTTCAGACCCATGCATGGGATCCACTGACCCCATTGGAGGAAACTTTCGGGGCATTAAATTCACTTGTTGAAGAGGGACTCATAAGATACGTCGGGATAAGCAATTTCAGGGGATGGCAGTTTGAAAAGGCACTTCAGTTATGCAAATCCAAAGGTTGGAGCCTGCCCATAAGTATTCAACCCCACTATAACATCTTAGTGAGAGCGACTGAATTTGAAATATTGCCGATGGCTCTTGCCGAGAACATAGCAGTGATCCCATGGAGCCCACTTGCAGGTGGAATTCTAAGTGGAAAGTACAAGTCTGGTATAGGCAAAGCAGAAAGGGGAACAAGAGTCGGGGACTCGTCTTCCCCGGAAATGTACAGAAGATACGAGAATGAGAAAACAAAGAAGGTGCTTGAAGAGCTTGAAAGAATCTCCAAGGAAATAGGAAAGACAATGGCCCAGATATCACTTAACTGGCTCATGAGAAACCCAGCGGTCACTTCGCCAATAATCGGAGCCAGAACCACTGATCAATTGAGGGAAAACCTCGGATCTACGGGGTGGCAGTTGACAAAGGAGCAGATTGAAGCCATAAATCGAGTAAGCTTTCCTGAAGTCAGCTACCCCTATGACCAGAGGGCGGAGGAGCAGCAGACCAGAGACAGGGAGATCAAGGAATAAAATCCTTTCCCGCTCTTCATTTTACAAATCTTCCCAGACCAAAAATCTGGTTGTTTGTTCGTCTTTCCTGTTAAGCAATTTCAGCGATCTGCATTATGCTGAGCTGATTTAAGAATGCCAGATTCATTGGTACCCTTTGAGGTTAAGGTAGTTGTCATCATTGTTACAGAGACTCCATCTCTTCTCTTTAATACTGAACTATTTGCGGATCCTGACATTTCCAAGTTCATTGAATCTGCATTTGCTAATGAAGCGTATAATTTACCTCTATATTCTGAAACTGGCTATGCTCATTAATGGAGTGATGATACCGGGCAATCATAGCTACTGCCATGAGGAATCGAAGTTGGCAAAACTAGGTTTCTTAGTAGGTTCGCATTGTCTCTTGCCAGAAACAATAGATTTTTAAGAATTTTATCTTCGACCATGAATCTCTAAGGTGTTTCACAATGAGTTCATGTCAATTTCAACAACATTCGTTCACGCCTCACCTCTGATATCTTCCTTGTAATATGCCCATGACAGTGGCTTTTGTCTTGAAAGATTTTGAGCACGGCACTTACCAGCTTTTCATCGACATTCATGGTAAGTGTCACCATAAACCATCGGTCAGGAGGTAGGATGGTTCAAGGTCTCCAAAGAAACATTTACCCATGCCACCGTGTTTTGAGGTACTTATTCAGGGCAAGAGAGCCTATCCAAGGAAATAACATTCTTATAAAAGTATCTCGCAAGCGGAGATTTTCAAAGGCTGAAAGACATCTTCTCTCAAACATTGCATGTTCTAATCAATAAACCTGTTTTCACTGAGACAACACATCTGGAAAATCACTTAAACCTCCGGCATCATATGACCTCTAATAGTTTGATGGAAATATGACCCGTAAGGAACCGACAAAAATCACGTGAAAAAGATCCAGGAAAGATTCATATTTGAGGGTATGTTAGGCATCGGATGGACTTAAGCCCCAATGAAATAACTGTCTTTAGATTGATACGTGAGCAGATCAAAGGAGGCAGGATATCTGAAAATGAAATAGTTGCAGAAGGGCTCAATTTGAGGGAAATATCAAGTTCCATATCTTGGTTGGAAAAGAAAGGGCTCGTGAGGATAGAGACCATCCAAAGAGAAAAGATTAGAATAGGCCGAGAGGGGGAAAAATATCTGGTTGAGGGTCTGCCTGAGCTCAGGCTTGTTAAAATGCTTAAAAATGCAGGTCCTTCCAATTTTGAAAGGATTCTCAGGGAGCTCGGAAAGGAAACGGGAACAATAGCAATAACACAGTTTTCAAAACTAGGAATAAAGCCAAAATCTGGCATGCTTAACCTTGCAGATAATTCAACAATTTCAGAAAAGGTCAATGCTAGGCAGAACGCGCTGGAATTTATCGCTTCTGGAAACTTGAACGTAGATCAGGAGATATTGGACAATTTCAGGTCCCGCGGAAACATGTTGGAAATAAAGAGAATCAGTTCAAGAATCGTTTCGCTTACTGATGAAGGAGAAACTTACAGGTTACCTGACTCATCAGAACTGAAAATTGAGGAAATTGACCGAGATGTAATAACTTCCGGGATCTGGAAAGGACGATCATTCAGGACCTATGACCTCGAATCCCCTGTGGAATCACTCAGGGGGGCTAGTGTTCATCCAATTACCTACCTTATAGAAAATGTAAGGAGGATCTTCCTGGAGCTCGGTTTCAGCGAAATTAAAGGACACTATGTGGAATACGCAGGGTGGAATATGGACGCTCTTTTTATTCCACAGCATCACCCAGCAAGGGATATGCAGGACACATTCTATGTCGAGGTCGACAGAAAATTAGAGTTTGAAAACCAGGAGATTTTGCCAGCGGTCAAAATAGCACATGAAAATGGTATTAAAGGGTACCGCGGCTGGGGATATCCATGGAGTGAGGATGAGGCCCGTAGAACTCTACTAAGAACACATACTACAGTCAATACGATCAGATATCTGTATAATCATAAGGAACCCCCCGTAGCTGTATTTTCGATAGAAAAAGCATTCAGGCATGAGAGTGTTGACTGGACGCATCTTGCTGAGTTGCACCAAATCGAAGGGGTATTCTACGGGAAGGAAGCAAGCGTTTCCTCTCTGAAGTGGCTGATAAAGGAGTTCTACTCTAGGCTGGGGTTCAAAGAAGTCAGGCTAATTCCATCTTACTACCCATATACCGAACCAAGCATGGACGTCGTGGCAATTATTAACGGAAAAGAAGTTGAAATGGGAGGTTCCGGTCTCTTCAGGCCAGAGGTAACAGTACCACTTGGGCTCAAAGAGCCGGTGATAGCATGGGGGTTGGGTCTCGAAAGATTGGCAATGATGTATTTTGGAATATCTGACATACGCGAAATATACAACTCAGACCTCAAATGGCTACAGTCATATAGATTTAGGAGTTAAAGACCAAGCCGCCAAATTTTTCCTGGCAATGGATACAAATGTTACCGCGCTTTGAGAGATGCGCGTCGCATGTCGGTTCATGGCACATCCTGCATATGGACGTGGAAGGCGATCCGCAAATGTGGCACAGCCCTTTCACAGACACTCTATTAGCATACCTTGGAGTTATTTATCACTATCGCGAGCTATCTGAAGATGACTAGATTCTACACAATTATATTTATATATAGAATTTAAATTCCCACGAGAAAATATGAACAGAAAAACTTTCCTGTTTTTTGCAATTGTAACTGCTGCGTTACTGCCGGCAACTGCGACTGCTGCGATCATCATTAATGATCCTATCCTAGTGTCAACACACCAGAATAATGCTGTCGTCTACATTGCCAATGGACCAGGATATGCACAGGCCCAAGCATATGGATTTATGTCAACTGATTACTCTGCTGCGGGGGAAAATGTAACAATTGATCTCAACTATACCCAGCACGGTGGTGTCAGCATAACAAACGCGCTTGAACTGGTCAATGGGGCTTCCTCCGCTGCCAGCGTTTATCTCAATGGTACACTGCCAGATTTCATAACGTGGTATTACTCAGCTTCCCCGGTTTCATCAGCTACAGCACCATACGGTACTCCGATTACTACGGGTACTCCGATTACTGTTAATGCCAATAGCCAGGTCTACATAACTGTGGTTATTAATACGCTTAACAGCCCGGGATACATCACCAGCGCCGATCTAACACTACAATATACTCTATCGTGAGGACGCCAATATGGGGGGCCTACAACGGGTAATAGTATTTTCGATCGTTGTGGCATCCCTAGTTACAATTTCCGGTGTTGCCACTGCCAGTATACTTTTTAATAATCCAGTAGAGATTTCATCTTATAATAATCCTCCAGGTATGGAATTTTCCACCACTGGCTCTTCTCCTGGAGTGAATTCTTTATTATCATCATCTTTAACTTCATTGAGTGCAAACGTGTCATTTAAAGGTTTTGCTACCAGTTCAAACCATTCAACTTCTGAGATTACGTTGAAAGAAGGGAACTACTCTTCGGATGTGAATATCCCAAACAACTACAGCACCTCTATTAACCCAATTTTCATAAACGCTTCTTCACAGGCTAATTTCTACGGGATTTTATATCAGCCGCTTAATTTTACAAACTATAGCTTCTCAACATCCACAGTATTCCAACAGAAACCGTTCGCGACAGAAAGCGATCCTCACTCGTGGCACTTCAGAATACGTTCTACGGTAAAAGAATTTACCCTATCTAATGGAGCATTTGTTAATACACTATCTTTGCTGCTATCTGGAAAGGGGGTCATATATGTTTCTATAGGTACTACTGTTCTGGGTGGTCAGGTCCTGGAGAAGGAAAGCGTTCATGTGAACGGTCTGAATTATTATACTGTAGCATTTCCAGATGCGTTTCTTGCAGGGAATACCCAATATTTCCTGAACCTTTATAATGTGTCTTCACACCATCTACTGAGGTCTTCGATTGAAAGTGGCGTGAGTTCCACGGGTTTGGGTAACCTCAGCGTGACTGCATCCTCGGAGAAATCCCAACAGGGATCACAGTTTGTCTCCGTGATAACTGGAGGAAACCATGGTAATCCACATGCCGTTTTTACTGGCACTTTTACCATTGGATTTGATCCTAAAACGGGAGCGCTTCCGAGAGACGCTCTTTTTTTCTATGATTACGGCCTGAATAACGGTAGCATATGGTCTGTAACTCTTAATGGTACCACATATACGAGTCAGAACAGATTTATCCAGGTGGACGGGCTTAAGGGTTCCTTTACATATAAGGCGGGATCAGCCAGCGGGATGCTCCCACTGATAGCTGACGGTACCATTGCAGTAAATACGTCTTCCTATCCCAAAATTGTTCCTGTGGTTTTCTATGACCCAGCAAAGACGCCTGTTGCCGGGATCAATTCGTCGATGGTGGCGTACGGTATTACCGGTGTCTCACAGAAATTCAATGTTGCAGATGGCGGCATAATCAATCACATTGCGGTAATGCTGAAGGGCACTGGTAGCGTAAACGTATCCCTTGGTTACACGCCGCACGGAAACCAGATAATGAAAAACGAGACGATCAAAACTTCAGGATCATCAGGAAACTGGTATTCCCTTATGGTTCCTGACACCTTTTTCAGCGGCTCAGAAAATTATTACATCAGCGTATTTGGCATAATGGGTAACGTTGAATGGGCTTTTTCTCTGTTTCCATTTCCTCCATACGACCCTTCCTACCATGTTGCAAGTGGCTTCGCATCACCTTTTCTAGACTCGGGTTATATCTTTAACCTAAGTTACTCTCCTGGAATTTCCACCAGCGAAAATAGCAGTGTTTTCTTCATTGAGTACGGCCTTACCAGCGGGACAGCCTGGGGGGTGGGAATACTAGCCGGGGCCAATCTTGTTATTGGGTCACTGGTGTCTCTTAATGGTGGTTCCTGGATGTCAGTTGCGAGTCTTTATGCCGTATCCGGAATTAAAAACAATATGAGCCTGACATTTGACCTTTCCAATGGTTCATCATTGGTGTCACAGTTCTCCTATAAAAATAACAATACTACCACTTCTGGAACGTATGTCACTCTTTCACCGGAAGGCAGACTGATAATGGCAATATCCATAGTGCCAGATGGTTACGGACATGGAGTGGAGTCTTTCGTTGTATACATATCGTCTACGTCCACTGGGTCTCATGTCAGGGTAACTTATGCTGTCACAATCAATGTCGCATTCTCATTTTTTGGGAATATCTAGGATATCATGTTCTATTGAGAGCAGCTGTCATGCAGTGTGCTCCGCCGTATCCTCCCGTGAGCTCGCTTAGCTCCAGCGTGATATTGTCAATGCCATAGTCAGATATTTCTTTCCGATCTGGAAACAACTTATCAGGACCCGACTTCTCAAGATCACTTCTGACCTTGCTGTACAGCGTGTCCGAAAATACCTTCCTGCTCATCAGTTTCTGAATAACGTCTTTAACGTTCACTGTCAGTATCTTCCTATTGGAAAGTGTAAGGAAGTTTGAAGAATAACCCATCTGCTCACTTAGCCTCAAATTTATGAAACTGAAGTTCTTCTCTCTCAAGTAATCAAACAGGCTGATTGACCTGGCATTTCTGTAAACGCCACGAGACTCCTTTTCCATCACTATGCCCTTGGCTTTTTTTGCAAGGTCAAGTGAGGTCACAGCTATGCCATCACCAGCAATATTGAAATAAGTGTCAAGATGCATGTTTATCATGGAGTCTCTGGTATTTTCTTCCATAAAATCGTATACAGGGTTATCCACAACGAGTATTTCATCATAATCAAATTTCCCGGAATTTATTACTTCCATAGCACCATTCATGTCAGTTCTTGGGCCCGTTCCGATAAGCGCGAAATTTCCAGCTGGAATAAAATCTCCGCCTTCAAAAATACCATTATCTGAAACCCTGAAAACTTCCTTTTCGTGAAGGATATGCCTTATAACGAATTCAGTTATTTCAGTCTCCCTCGATCGCTGCCCCTTCTTCATGTTCCCTACAACAACGCCATTGTTTCCAACAGCCTGCTGGTCTCTCATGAAGTAAAGGTTTGCCAGAGGTATATTGGAATAAACCGTGGGGTATTCTACCTGCATATCCTCAGCATCTCTCTTGAGGTCTATTGAGGGCTCAAGCGTGAGTATCTGGAGCAACGTTGACGAGTCTATTATCTCTATGTTCTTGCGAAACTCACCGGAAGCTCTGTTCGCTGAGTCCACGGTGCCAAAGAACCTGACAGTCGATATCACCTTCTGCTCAAGTGCTTTCCTGAAATCAGAGGACTTCTCAGCTTCATCGACTACCATGTCCCTCAAGACTCTCACATTTACTCCCGCTTCCTTCATTGTCTGTTCCAGAAGCTCATGTTCTTTTGCTGCTCTGGATATCCTGAAGGGGCGCTCGAAAAGGAAGGGCCTAGGGGCCAACATTGCATAAGCAATCTCTATACCTGGCCTGTGTATCATAACATCATTAAGCCTGTCCCACTCGGCTTTGATTCTCATGTCCATGGAATGCGAGGTTGAAATATTAATCTTGGCTGCTTTGCTTGGATAACGGCTCAGTACTGAACATAAATTTTTGTGCTTCTGAATACAGGTTCGATTCTGAATGAAGCATCCCTCTCTTAGATCTGATCCCAGCAGGTCAGGTTTACGGTATATTCGAAAGTGGTCAAGGGAATCCAATAATTGACGATAAAACCGTGATGGTCTTCTGGTGCTGTACTATCGATCTGCGGTTTACTCTTTGTGCTGGGTAATTATTAAAGGAATTGTGTTCAAAAAGCGTTTAGGTCAATGGGGAATACCTGGCTTTGCCATGTGATCCAGGTCACGGAAACTGGCAATAGATTGGATATTGACAGCTTAAAAAATTCAACACATTTTGTAAAATTCTGTGCTGACGCTCAAAATAATCTATCGTTGTACTGATAGAGGTAGACATCCTGCGAATCTGCTTTGACTCGTAAGGTTGTTAGCTTGAATCCATCTGGATCCATTAATTGAGTTTCATCGCCATCTCTGGACACTACTATGAATCTCTTCCTTTCCAATTTTTTCTCAAGCACTTTGTAGTCATCTTTCAATAGAGCCTCGGACTTTATCGCACTGTCCTTGCCACTGTTGATATCAGTTACCCGAGTAATTTCCTTCCCAACAGACCTGATGAGAAAAGTGCCTTCTCTCGTTGAAATGACTGAACCCTCAGTTAGGCTCAGAATACGTATCCCATAAGTGAACCTGTAGAAATCTTCACCCTCTTTTCTCCCGCTCAGTGACTTGGTAACGACAAGGCTCGCCGGCCGTGTTTCGGTTATGCTCTTGACTATCCGCATAGCGTCGTTCTTTCTTCCGAGAAAAATATCTATCCCTTCTGGCTTCTTTTCAATTTTTGACACAAAGGAATTAGCGTGCTTCTTCTCAAGACTGTGTTCAATTGACAGTGCAATTGATACGGCATCATCCACGGAAGGATCATATTGTCCGTAAGAGGATCTTATCTGGACTACGGCCTCATAATATGAACCTGTCTTCTTGTTGCACTCCGGGCAGCTGTTAAAGGTCTTTTTCAGTATTGTATCCCCTGGGAAAATGTGAGATATTCCTCCCGTTGTTGTTACTCTGGAAGAAAAATGGATCATGTGGTCAGAAATAAGGTTAAAGGGCTGAAAATAGGTATGCAGGTCTGAATCCACCATTCCGTTGACGCGAATTCCTGCGGAAAGTATCCTCTTCATGCTCGTCTCTGAATCTCGGTGATACCACTTTTTGCCAATCTTCACTGCGTCGCATTTTGGGCATATCACTACTTCTTCTCCACGATTATAAGAAAGATAGACAGATTTGAATAGGCAATCTTCGCAGAGCCCTTTTTCAACGGATTCTTTCTTGCCACAGAGGATACATTTCATATTCTAGTCTGGCATTCTGTCATAGTTCATATAGCTTTTAATCAATCCTGATGAAATGATCTTCTTCCGAATTTCTGTGGTTCCAGCTCCTATCTGACCGAGGATTGCATCTCGCATCAGCCTTTCAACCTCGAAGTCCTTGACGTATCCATAGCCTCCGTGGATCTGGATCGCTTCCCTGGCTATACTTTCAGCCGACTCTGCAACGTAAAAAATGGCGGTCGCAGCTGACATCGCATCCATACGGTCCTCCTCAAGTTTCCTGAGAGCTTTCATTGCCAGCAGTTTTCCCGCTTCGTACTTTGCGTACATGTTCGCAAGTTTATCCTGAATCATCTCGAACTCATAGAGGAATTTTCCACTCTGTTTCCTTCTCATGCTGTATCTAACAGAAAGGTCAATCGCCCTTCTCGCAAGCCCTATAAATATAAATGCAAGTATCACTCTTTCAGAGTTAAGGCCACTGAGGATTATTTCCCTGCCAGCACCTATTTCTCCGACTATTCGTTCCTTGGGAACCTTTATAGAATCAAAGAATACCTCTCCTGTGGGCGAGCCTCTCATCCCCATTTTGTTGAATTTAGATCCTCGGGAGAATCCTCTATCGCTGCTCAGAACCACAAAGGGAGTAAATTCGTCTCCAGTGCGGGCATAGGTCAGAAAGAGATCGGCGTATGGTGCATTGGTTATGAGCGTCTTGCTCCCAGTAATGACATATTCATCTCCGTCCCTCACTGCAGTGGTTTTCATGGACAGTGCATCAGAACCCGATCCGGGTTCAGTCAGCGCCAAAGATCCGATCCATTCCCCGCTCGCAAGCTTTGGAACGTACTCACTTCTTATGTATTCCGAACCGTTCCTATATAGACTATCGAGGCAGAGATTGCTGTGCGCACCGTAAGAAAGGGCGAACGATGCTGATGCGTAGCCAAGTTCTTCCTCTATTATGGCTTGTGCCACGTAATCCATCCCCCCTCCACCATATTTCTCAGGGATGGTAATACCAAGGTAACCCATATCACCCATTTTCCTGAAAATATCCATGGGAAAAACATCATCCGCGTCCATTTTAACGGAAACGGGTGCGATTTCTCTTTCCACAAACTTTTTCACGGATTCTCTCAGGGCTCCGTAAACATCATCGCCTGACATTTCCAGCATAGAATAAGTATACGCGATACCGTAATTATAAGTTACGTCTGCCTCACATACAGGTATCAAGAAGATTGACCCTAAATAACACAACATTAATAGTTAGGATAAACATCTCCAAACTGTGCCACTTCGGGTCTGTGCCTGGACGGCCGCGGGAGTCATTATTGCCGCTGTGCAGATTGCCGTTGTTTCCTGGAGACCTGATTGCTGTTCCTCTGGTATCGGAACAAGCACGAATTCAAGTTAGATTGCAAAGGAGCGAGTTCTAAATGTATATAATGATTGAGAGCGAAAACATAGCAAGAATCCCACCCGATATGCTGGTAAATGACTATTCAGAGTCCCTAATGAATGTCGCGAGGGAGACGATTGAAGGGAAACTCATTGATGTGGAAGATGAAGAAACATTAAAGGTTCAGGGAAAGTGCTATGTGGTATCAGTTGTAGACGTGAAGCCAATCGGCGAAGGCGCAATTGTTCACGGAGACGGCGGAGTTTACCAGACCATAAGGTACAAAGCGATCGCATACTATCCACAGATGCATGAAGTCGTTGACGGGGTCATAATTTCTATCAAGGAATTTGGGGCTTTCGTTAAAATCGGTCCATTTGATGGCCTTCTGCACATCAGCCAGATTATGGATGATCGAATTGATAAAGACATAGCAAACCAGAGACTTATCGGGAAAGATACAAAGAGGGATCTGAAGGTGGGAGACCGTGTCAGGGTGAGAATTGTGGCCATGAATCTCAATTCCTCATCGATTCATGACAGCCAGATCGGGCTCACGATGAAACAGATCGGCCTTGGGAAGCTGGAGTGGCTGGAAAAAGCAAGAAACAAGGAACAGGGTCAACAATGAAAGTCGTACTAAAAGCATGCAAAAAATGCAAGCGCCTGACTGACGGCAAAGTCTGCATTTCACATCCAGAAGAGAAACTTTCTTCTGAGTGGAGCGGTTTCATTTACGTAAAGGAGCACAGGTATTCAGTTATAGCCGAACGTGCAGGCATAACATCTGAAGGCATGTATGCCATTAAAGTCAGGCAGTAAGTATATTGTCTCCGAGGATCTCCGGAGGGAAATTGCTTCGGGTAGCAATAATCTCTGCCAGCTAGAAGACCTTTTAGAGAAGGCAAAATCGAAAAAAATAATAGCCGTTGGAGATGTCACGGCACAGAGACTCACTGAAGCGAGAATCAACCTCTTCATAGAAGTCGTTGATCTTAAGACCAAGAGAAACGAACACCGCCATTTTTCCCATGTGCCTGGTTCTTTCGAGGTGGTGAATGATCCTGGAACAATTTCCCTTCAGCTGTTCAATCTCATAGGCCGCCTGATTCGAAAGAACACCGGTGGGCGAATAGAGGTAATCGGAGAAGAGGATCTGGCTGTAATACCAATAATTTATTATTCAGACTTTGATACAGTTGTTGCTTACGGCATACCTGACAAAGGGCTTGGCTGTATTGAGGTGAGCCCCGCCATTAAGGATACTGTTAATAAGCTCGTTGAGAGGATGAAACTGGAATGACTGAAATCAAGATAGAATCGACAAAGGATAACGTGCTGCTGAAAAGGAAGGAAATACGGTACAGGATAATATATTCTGGAAGCGGTTCTCCTAATAGAGACTCTGTCAGAGACATAATTGCCAAGAATACGGGATCAAAGAAGGAACTTGTAATAGTTGACTCCCTGAAGCAGGAATCTGGGAAGAGGGAACTCATAGGCTACTGCAAGGTTTATGACGACAACAAAAGCGCAATGCTATACGAACCAGACTACGAACTTATACGCAACGGTCTAAAAAAGAAAGAGGCCAGTGAATAAACATGATGAAAAGAGAACTTTACAGGATAGATGGTGACAAACTTACGCGGCTAAGGCGATTCTGTCCAAGATGTGGACCGGGAACATTCCTGGCTGAACACGAAAACAGGCTAACCTGCGGTAAGTGTGGATATACTGAGATAAAGAAGAAATAGAGTCAAACTCTTTATAATATAATTTTTATTAGCTTTTTATGGAGAGAAGAGGTACTTCCATTTTACCATTGCATTACGGACACCCTCCGGAGTACCTTTTCAAGAGAATGATTGAACTTGGCGGGACGCTCAGTGAGATTATAATAAATGAGTATGGTGTTGAAACTTTCCTGGAGAAATTATCCGACCCATTCTGGTTTCATTCCTTCTCCCTTGTCATCGGGTTTGACTGGAATTCAAGCGGGACTACTACTGCAACTCTCGCGGCCTTGAAGGAGTATTACGAAAAACACAGCGGCGAGATCGCAATCATGGGGGGAAAAGGACAAAAGATGTCCATGGTCCGTGGAGAGGCTGAAAAGCTGATCAAGGATGGGTATATGAGCGATACAAAAGTCCACCCCATTCTCGAAAACGCCAGGAAAGTGGCGAAAATAGACAACAATCTTCTGCAGGATGGATATGATCTGTACCTGCAATTCATAATAACAACCCCTTCTGGAAAATGGTCTGTGATACAACAGGGGATGGACCAAAAACTGAGAATGGCGCGCAGGTACCACTGGATCTGGTCCGCCGCCAGAGACATGTACAATGATTCCAGATCTGGCATCTCTTCTTCAGATATCAGGCCCATGACTCTTGACTTATCCACAAAGAAGAGTGCTGGAAACAGGAATTCAATGGTAGAGGTTGCGGGAGAAAAGCCTGGCGAGACGCGATCGAAGTTGATGGTTGGGGGCCAGAGAACGCTGGATTCATTCGGGAATTTTTTCCCGGAATTGAGAATGGACTATACCATAAACTGGGCAAGATTGCAGGCTATCTATGAATATGATCCGAAGGATTTCAATGAACTCATGAACCTGAAAGGTGTGGGGAAATCTACAATCAGAGCCCTATCGTACCTCGCAGAAATAATCTATGGCAACAGCCCTTCCTTTGAAGATCCTGTCAAGTTCTCTTTCGCTCTTGGCGGGAAAGACGGGGTTCCGAAACCCGTGAATGTCCACGACTATGATGTTGCGATATCATTCTACAGGGACGCACTGGGAAAGGCTGGATCCGGTGACCCCAACACGAGAAGACTGATAAGGAATCTTTCGGAGATGAGTTACAGTTTCACGGGGAGACAGCAATAAATTCTCAAGGATTCTGCGTCATACTGATTCTACAACCCTTATCGCCGATGCCTTTTCTATCCAAAATCGTTATATATGGATTCTAACTAAAAGAAGGATTTAACAGATGGATGTGGCAAGTGAGATATCCTATAGGGTAGAGGATGAACTACCGTTCCTAGATCCAGTGATAGCAAAATGGTTCAACAGGAACTACACAGGTCTCACTGAGCCCCAAAAAAGGGCTATTCCCTTGATACACGGGAAAATAAGCGTCCTTGTGTCCAGCCCAACCGGAACCGGAAAGACTATGACCGGTTTTCTTTCCATACTTAATGAACTCTTTCTAATGTCCCGGGAAGGAACACTGGAGGATAAAATCTACTGCCTGTATATCAGCCCTTTAAAGGCGCTAGCCAATGATATCGACAAGAATCTTAAGAGACCCCTTTCTGAAATTGCACAGATTTCAAAGGAAAGCAATAACAGTTTTCCTGCAATAAGGGTATCAGTCAGATCCGGGGATACTCCGCAGTCAGAGCGCCAGAAGATGCTGAAGAAACCTCCGCACATCCTTATCACCACTCCAGAATCATTCTCCCTGGCACTATCCGCTCCAAAATTCCGCGAGAAATTTCTAGGGCTTAAGTACGTTATTGTGGACGAAATTCATGAAGTGTCTGCCACAAAAAGAGGATCGCTGCTCTCCATAAATCTTGAAAGGCTTGAGAATATTGCCGGGCATTTCGTGAGAATCGGGCTTTCTGCCACTCAGGCACCCTTAAATGTAATAGGGCAGTTTCTCTGCGGTTATTCAAACGGGGAGCCGAGAAGTTTTGAAATTGTAGATGTCGACACGAAGAAGTCGCTAGACCTCAGCACCATTACCCCTGTAAAGGACCTCAGCAGGGCCAATTACGAAGTCGCAAATGACAAGATGTATGATGTTCTTGCAGGCTTGATATCAGAACACAGAACGACGCTTGTATTCACCAACACAAGGAGCGGAACGGAACACGTGGCGTTGCGTCTTAAGGCAAGGGGGATTGAGAGCATTGAAGCGCACCATTCGTCTCTCGGAAGAGAAACGAGGCTGGATGTTGAGAACAAACTCAAGAACGGAGAACTGAAATGTGTAATCACATCCACATCGCTGGAGCTTGGAATAGACATAGGTAACATAGACCTTGTTGTGCAGATAGGCAGTCCCAAGTCTGTGTCTAAAGGTCTACAGAGAATAGGAAGATCCGGTCATGGACTGAATCAGCTTTCAAAGGGCAGGTTCCTTGTCTTTGATCTTGATGATCTGATGGAATGCGCTGTTCTTACAAAGGCTGCTTACGACAGGGAGATTGACCGGGTTGTTATTCCGGAAAACCCGCTCGATGTTCTTTCGCAGGTACTGGTGGGCATGTCTCTGGAGAAGGTCTGGGGCTTCGATGAAGCTTACGATTTAATAAGGAAATCCTACACGTTTCACACTCTTGAGATAGAGGATTACAGATCTACGATAAACTACCTCAGCGGCGAAATAGAGGATAGCACCATATATTCAAAAATATGGTTTGACAGGGATAAGAACACATTCGGTAAGAAGAAGAGCAGTCGGATGATATATTTCATGAATGTCGGTACCATCCCGGAAGAGGCTGATTACCAGGTCGTGAATGAAAGGGGCAAGCACCTTGGGCAACTGAGTGATAAGTTTGTGGAACGGCTCAAACACGGCGATGTGTTCGTGCTCGGGGCTAAAACATATATGTACATCAGGTCCACTGGTAACAGAGTCAGCGTGAAAGACGCGGTTGGGATGAGACCCACAGTCCCCTCCTGGACAGGTGAGATGTTGCCAAGAAATTACGACCTCGGTGTTCTTGTGGGAGAATTCAGGGAAGAACTGTATAGGAGGATAAGAGACAGAGAAGAAACTGTTCACTGGTTAATGGAGTACTACAAACTCGACGAGTACGGGGCGAACAGTCTTATATCCTATGTCAAGACTCAAAGTCAATTCGCTCTTCCAACAGACAGGAAACTGCTTGTCGAGGGATACATTGATTCCAAGAACCTCTACAGCATAATATTTCACATCCCCCTAGGCAGAAGAATAAATGACGCACTTTCGCGTGCCTACGCCCAGGCCATATCCAACCAGTATTCTGTGACCACAAGGATCACAGTGACGGATGATGGTTTCATGCTGACGGCTCCGCAGAAAATCCCACTCAAGGAGCAGCTGACGCTCATAAATGCCAGCAACTTTGAGGACATGGTTTCAAGATCGATAATCAATACTGAGGTCTTCAAGCAGCGTTTCAGGCACTGCGCTGCCAGATCACTTATGGTTCTGAGAAAATACAAAGGTTATGACATATCAATCGTAAGGCAACAGCTGCGCAGCGACAAGGTCTTGCGAAGCCTAGAGAGCATAAAGAACTTTCCAGTCATCAAGGAGACATACCACGAAATAATGAACGACATGATGGATGTTCCACGTGCTCTGAATTACGTCAAGGACGTCATAGACAGAGGCAACGTCTCGATCCTCGATTACAGGGAGGATACCAGTCCATTTTCATACGGGATCATTCTGACGGGAGTTTCTGATATAGTCCTGATGGAGGACAGGTCCAAGCTTCTCAAGGAATTGCAGAGCAAGATCATTGACAGGGTCTTCGGGGAACAGAAAATAAGCTTCATGTTCAACGACTCAAAGGTCGTTGAAAACTATTTCAGGAGCAAGGTTCCCCGCATAAGGGACGAAGAATCATATGCGGCACTCGCCGATCACTTCCTTTACATCGATCCCTTCAGGGATCGTTTCAATTCACCTTTCCCATACAGTGATATTGATCCAAACGAGATCACGGAGAGACTCATTAATAACGGGGTAATTTCCTCGGTGTACATCAGGTCATCAGCATGGGCCTCGAGGACAAGTTATGGAATACTGAGAAGGTTGTTTGCCAGGAAACTGGAAATGAACCATACAAGGAAGAAACTGGTTGAATTGTGCGATGGATCCACATTCAATGAGTTGAAATCCAGATCGGGAATGAATGAAATTGAGCTGAAAGACGAATTGATAAGGCTGGAGTCTGCCTTTCTCATAGGAAGGAAGCTCCGGGGCGGGATCGTCGAATATTACTCAACACCCTTTGCAACAAAGCCTTGGACTGAGGATGACGTTCAATACTGCCTGAAAAAGATTCTTGGATCTTATGGCCCCCTTACGCTGGATGAAATCCAGATACGTCTACCCTTTGAATCCCAGGATTTGGAAGGTGTATTGAAAAACATGGTCTCGGGAGGTGAGGTAGTTCTTGACTATATATCTCCTGTTTTCTCCAAACAGTACATAATGAAAGAGGATCTGGATGCTCTTGTGGGCGAAAGTAAGCGGGACATTCAGTCGGAAAGGATAAAGAGATTCAGTGAACCCGTAGACACCCTGAAGAAGTTCTTCGAAGTTTACGGGTTTGCCGTGGATACCTGGGACATAAGGGCAAGATATCCCGGGTTCACCCTGAGAGAACTCCGAGAAGCGTTATCTTCCGGAGAGATAGTTTATGGCAAGTTCATAAAACACCGCTCAACTTACATGTCAATGGGCCTTGCCAGCACATTGAATTACCTGAGATATGATAGAATTTCCAAGGAGGAATCGGAAATTCTATCATACATTGGGGAGGGGTATGACAGCGATAGGGCCATTGTAAAACGATCTGCATATGATATAAAGATCATCCGGCAGATTATCAGGGTGCTCGAGTACAAACTCGCGATCTGCAGGGACGAGAATGACAATCTGAGAGTACTCTTTGGAGACAAGAGATCAGCGGGTGACATAAGGTTCCTTGTGAATCTGTATGGACCTGTAACGCTGGGAGAGCTTTCGCGGACATTTTGGTTTCACGGCGACGAGGAGATCAAGGCAAGCGGGTTGAAACCTTTCTACTACAATCGGGAACTTTACTATGGTGATCAGAACGTTACCGGACCTAAAGGTAACAGCATTTTACTGACAATACTTGATCCAATAAGCATGTACATGGGAAAGCTCTACACAAGGGATATAGAATTCAATTCCCGCCTTTTCAGTAACGGTACAGAAATAGCAGACGTCCAGTATGAAATGAAGGATAATGTGCTCTGGATTGAAAGCGTTCAGGAGATTCCAGGCACAGATTACGTTCAAATTCTTACAAGCCTTGAACAGATCAGAAAAAGAATTGGGCTCGATGCTCTTGTTCTGTATGACGAAAAAAAATCGTTTCCCGACCGGCTTGAGGACCATGGTTTCAAGCGTACGGGAGATATTGTTATAAACCTTGAAGCCGAAAGCCAGGGTATGGGCGAAGAATCGCTTCTGAAGGCAGCAGTTTCACAGTTCTCAAGGGCGAGACCGTCAGAGGCAATTCTATTCAATTTTCTAAGGGACAGAGTGATTGGCATCAGGAGTGAGATCGAAGCCAGTTCTATGGGTATAACCAATAACCAGTTGAGAAACTACTTCCAGTCGAGGCTGCTGTACACGTTTAACGGTCCTTTTGGAGTTCCTGCCCTCGGGGCGCTTGAAACAATATCCCTTTTCAGGGCATTGAAGAATCACAAACTGACAGATGACGAGGACAGAATTGTAAGCGTGATCCTGGACAACAGCGGAGCAACTGAAGAAGAAATTCTGCAAACTGTGAGAAGGAATATACCCGGAATCAGGGCCGTTATAAAGAGCCTTTATTCAAACGACGTTCTGGCGAAGGACTATAACCGCAAGTACGTCTTTGTTCCAGAAAAGTACACACAACGTGAAGCTGTTGATATCATCCTTGATTTTCTCCTTAATGAGCTGTTGTTCTTCGACAAGGATAAATTTGAAAGCGTTACTGGGTCAGAGGCTGGCAAGGATTATCATGAAGCTGTTGATAAGCTTCTTCTTGGGAAGAAGGTAAGAAAGGTTATCAATGCAGACGAGAAAAGAGTCAGTTACGTTTCTACAAAATATAAACCAGAAAAGAGGATTCCCTCTGGAACAACAATAATAATGGGGCCGAAAGACATACTGCCGCTCTATTTCGCTGCACTTATCAAGAGAAAATTCTCAGTGAGGAATTACTTTTACCTTTACTCAGGGGATTTTGTCAGCGCATTCACAGGCAAAAAGAGAGGAAAAATTATTGAGGTCACAAAGATAATCGGTGATAAGAAGTACAGGGAAATAATCCGTAGGGAAATGAACAGAATGGGATTTGCCCTGACCTTCCGGTAGGTGTGGTATCTTGTCGTTCTCGTATGGAATCATTGTGTCTGGCATTTCAATAGTTATCTCCATCTTTTTGATAACGGTGTCCCTCAAAGGTGCGAGGAAGACAGGATCTCCTGGAATTTTATACGTTGGAATTGCTTTTGTTATCATTCTGCTGGACAATGTCATTTATACTTTGTCTTCACTGGAAATACTCTTCTCCAGCCAAATTTTTATTCCCGCGTTCCTTGTTTCTGATCTAATAATACTCCTATTTTTTTATATGGGGGCTATAAGAGGTAGATAATTGCCAGACCCAGATAACGTCAGGGACAGAATTCTACTGTTTATCGAGAAAAACCCAGGGATGCATTTCAGGGAAATCCAGAGACAGACAGGAACTGCCGTTGGCCAGCTAGAATACCATCTGTATTCCATGGAGAAAGACGGAAGCATTAAGGGTGAAAAGGATGGTAAATTTGTCAGGTATTTTCCTCTGTCGGAGGGATCGTTCCAGAACATGATTCTGTTCCTTGTCAGGAATCTCAGGAAGAGGGAAATGATTTTTAAACTGCTCAGGGAGGACATCCCTGAGGAGAAACTTATGCCGGTTAATGAAAAGAAGAGAAACTACGCTCTGATAATTCTTCAGGAGCTTGAAGCACTGGCCATAGTATCAAAGAGAGAGGAAGAAGGCCATAACATATATTCCATAAACAACAGAGATAGAATAATAGAAACTCTGGTTAAGTACAGAGAAAGCTTCCTTGACTATACGTCCAGTAATTTTATAAATCTCTTCAAATAAACTTCCTTCTTCTGTACATTATGTAAGGAACTGCTAACAGGACAGCTCCCATTGCCATTCCCACGCTCAATAATTCTTCATGCTGCAAAATGAAATTTACTATGGACTGCTGAACCGAAGATATGTGAAGGGTAGTAATATTCACCCCCGCGGTAGCAAGGTAAGGGTCCTGATAAATGGTACTAGCCATTCCGCTGACGTTGAATACAAAGTTTATTGCGGTCTCTGGGAAGTTAAAGTCATACTTATTGCCCGTTGAATTTAATAAGGTCTGACTCCCACCGTTAAGGTTGTAGGTGTCGTTCCACCAAAATAGTGCCTGGTATTTTCCGGGATTAAAAAAGTACCCGTTGACCATTGATCCTGGGTGACCTGGCATCTGTCCATCTCCGTAAAAGTCATCCCGTCCTAGGTTCATGGTATTGTTCTTTGCGCTGAAATCTGACACAAGAATGACCAAGGCACCTGGTCCCACTGCTGTGAGGGAAGAGAAATGAATGTAGACACTGACTTTATAGTAAGTATATTCTGAAAAGTTGCCGAGATTAGAGCTGTTTAATGAGAATAGTTTCTCTGGTGTAGCATTCTCAGGGGTAACGTTGATGATAACGAGAAAACTTTGCCCATTTGAACCATATCGATTATGTCCACTTTCCTCTCCGCTGTTTGATATTGTGAAATTCGAACTGTATGAGAGGTTTCCATTATTGTCAACGCCATGCCAGTTATCATTAGCAAAGTAATTAACAGATGGCTGCCCCTGGTTAAGATAAATAAGGCCCAGATATGTGAGGTTATAACTTATATTTCCTGGAAGCTGAATGTTTATATTGGGAATATTACCATAGATTACACTCCCTGCTCCATCATCGCGCGGGCCAAGAGCATGAATGCCTAGGCCTGTTATAAGCACCACTGCAAGAATAACTACCGGGAGGTTCACTTATGATTTATGCCATGGTAAAATAATTTATTTTTGGTACAATCTTGCTTTACGAAAACTCTTCTTCAAGTTCTACCATCACATCGTTCAGGACTTCGTCAAATGTGTTCCCCGTGTATTCCCTGAGCCCACCTATTTCTGTCCTGAGCTTTGCTATAAACTGATCATCATCTTTGTCAAATTCTATATTGCATATCATTTCCTGCATGGGAAGCACCAAAGATCGCAATTAACGGTCTGATAAAAACATTTGGTTTGTTATGTACTCTTCAGAAGAGATTCTGAGAATTATGAATCAGAACACAATCCGGTTAATTCTGATTTCACCGTCAGTGATCACAGGACCTGAAACATCTGTGTAATTATTTTTGCGCATATGCCCTTTCACACACAGTATCGTTATCCATATGTACAGATTGGAGGATTATAACCTGTGACAGGCTGAACACCAAAATTGGTTCAAAACAATAAAATGTCTTCCTTATATTTCCCGAATAGAACCATGTCTGCAAAACTAATGAAGTTCATTGTAATCTGTGGCCCAAGATGTTCAGCACGAAAAAAAGTCTGGGCAACAGAGGCATGACTTCTTCATTTATCTTCCATAATTGCAGAGGCTATATAGTCTCTTCTTTATGCCGTCAAAATTCACTTCGCTGTCCTTCACTATCACGCCAAGGCAGGCCCTGGATCCGCATTGTAGGAACAAAGAGTATTCTATGCCCTGTATCGTAACGCTTTGGAATGGTGCTATATTGACGCCACAATAATTGGTGTACAGTGAAGTAATGGTTTCCAGGAAAGACACCAGCGATCCACTGAGCCTTGAGGTGGAGTCTGCCTGCTGTCCAGTGAGTGTTTTCGAATGAAAAGATCTTAGAGTGCCTAGCTCATCAAATTCGCCTACTGCGACGACACCTTTCATGTTTTCGAATTCGTTAAGGTCCATAGAATTGTAATATTCATACATTTAAAGGTTTGATACCTTATAGGTAAAGGAATATCAAAAAGGATGAATCTCGAAAATTTTTGAAAACACCGGATTGCAGGAGCTCGAAAATAAAAAAAAAGAATCTGGGAGTTTATAGCAGGCTGGCTTCAGCCTGCATGACTCCCAAAAGGCTTGTTTGAGATAATTGTACTCCAACATACTCAACTTCGATAATATACGATCCGTACAGGGCAATAGTTAAATCGGTTTCGTTTCCGCTAGAATACGCAGTTGCGTTTGCGTATTCCAGCTTTACACCACTTGTTGTGTTTCCGTAAGTGGGAGCCTGTCCTCTTAATTCTCCCAGAATGAGGCTTGCATTCTTGAACGTTTCATTAGCAGCTGCTGTACTGGTCATTCCAACATATCCTAGCTCGAGCCCAGCATCTGATTTATTTGTGAATAGGGAAAAGCCCATTGAACTGATATTTGAGGTGAAGTTACCAGCCTCGTTGGTGACCATCGAGTATCCAGTGCTGTTCAGGCTGCTGTTTATTAGTCCAGAAGCTTTGAAGAGTGTTATGCTGGCGTTAAATACGCTAACCCATCCCGAGTTTGACAGGTTGTTATTGATGGTGCTGGCCTGAATTAGCTTCTCTGATGCCTTGAAGCTAGTGTTGTAGGAATTTAGGACGTTAACCTGATTAGTTAAGAGATCAGTAAAATGCGAAAGTGAAAGATTCGAACTTCCGTTATATACCCCATACATTAGGCTCTGCTTATATATGGCATAGACGACACTTTCGTAAGATTGGCCGTAATGGTAAGATACATAAGCGTAAAGGGCACCATTGGTGGTTGTGCCCTTCACGGCATAATACCCTGGCTGGCCGTTAATCATTGATATGTTTTTAAAGACTGATCCATTTATCATGTCTGCCAGTTTTACCGATGACAGGCCAAGGTACCCGAACAAGAGAGCGCTATTGTTCGTGGTGGACTGGAAACCAGCGAGCTGCAGGGAACTCACTTGAGCTGTCGTATTGTTAACTAGCATTTCAAGTGGGCCAGTGAAGAGGTATGGGTATCCCTTATACAGTTGGCTGATATTTCCTATTCCTCCGTTAACTGCAAACACCTCAGACCAGTGACCTCCCATTGAAGTATTCACGGTACCGGTCGAAACGATATTGAGCCCATTTAGAGTTGGGGGAGTAGATTTGCCACCTGAAAACAAAGAGGGATCAGTATAAACAATATATCCCACGCTCGCAACCAGAACCACTGCGACAACAACTACGACCATACTTGTGGATTTCATTGAATAGCATGTTGAATCAAGTATAAATTAATATGCTTTTGGAAAATTTTTACAAACAACCTCGTCGGAGGCAGTTTGCCCATAGGAGGAGGTATTTTATAGTTTTATCATCACCCTTCCGAGGCTCTTTCTGTTTCTTATATCACTGTAGGCTTCATTTATCCTGTCGAGTGTAACTAGCCGATTGGAAATCGTGTGGATCTTCCCAGATGCGCTCATTCCAAGTACCTTCTTCATGTCCTCACGCGTGGAACTTATACTCCCAGTGATCCTGTTACCTTTGAGTATTACCAGTCCAAGGGGGAGGCTTACGGGATCAGGGATAACATTGCCAATTACCACCATCCTTCCCCCAGTTTTAAGGCTCCTCAATGAACTCTCAAAGGTCGGCTTGCCCACGTCCTCAAGTACAATATCGACTCCGCCGCCGGTCAATTCTTTCACTTTCTTGCTGAAATCCTCTTCAGCAAACACAACTTCATCAGCGCCTGCTGCGAGTATTTCATCCGTTTTCCATTTCGAGGAAGTCTCTGCGATCACGCGTGCCCCAAGTGCCTTAGCAACCTGTATGGCATGCATGCCAACCCCTCCACCGGACCCGGTGAGGAGGATTGTCTCTCCTTCCATGATCCCACCTTCAACCTTGATTGCATGGTAAATCATTCCAGTAACGCAGGCAGAAATCGCGGCTTCATGATCGCCGACGCCTTCTGGAACAGGAACGGCTGACCTCTCCGATATTTTCACATACTTTCTGTATGAACCGTCCAGAAGTTCCCCGAATGTCTTCTTGTTCGGGCAAAGGTTCTCCCTGCCAGAGGTGCAGAATTCACATTTTCCGCAAGGGATATAAATTAGGCTTGCAACTCTCTGACCAACCCTGAAATTCTTGACTTCAGGCCCAATTTTTGTTATTCTGCCCGCGATCTCATGTCCAGGAATTATGGGGAGTCTTACCCTTGGAAAGAAACCGTCCATTGTCAAAATGTCACGATAGCAGACGCCTGTAACTTCCTGTTCTAGAATGATTTCGTCTCCTAAAGGTTCTTCAGGTTCGGTTTCCCTGACTACCAGTGGTTTTTTTAGTTCGGTCAGATAGGCTGCTTTCATGACCTGTTATATGTTTGGCATATTTCTTTGCTTCGGAAAAGATAATATCTCCAACATAATACGCCAAAAATGAAAATTGAAGCGGTCATCTTTGATCTTGATGGGACCCTCCTAGACTCTTTCGGACTCAGGGTCGAAGCGTGGGCGCACGCCTTCATTAAATTTGGCGTAATGCCTGAAGTGTCCGAGATACAGCCGCTGATCGGTCTTCCCGGCCAG
This sequence comes from Thermoplasmataceae archaeon, assembly GCA_038729425.1. NCBI lineage: Archaea > Methanobacteriati > Thermoplasmatota > Thermoplasmata > Thermoplasmatales > Thermoplasmataceae > Thermoplasmataceae archaeon. The sequence continues at coordinate 51,779 of JAVYSB010000004.1, forward strand.
ACTCTTGCCGCAAAATATTCTGACGATCCTTACGCCGTCGAAATGGAAGAGGAGCGTTTCTTTGAGGAACGTATGTCGCAGGTTTCACTCTATCCCGATGTGGAAAGCACATTTGCAAAATTGAGTGACATGAACATTCCGGCTGCAATAGTGACCTCATCACGGCGGAAACTGGTCAGCAGGATGAGACTTCCTACGGAGAAGATCGTGACCATCGATGATGTTTCAAAGGGGAAACCGGACCCTGAACCTTACAGGAAAGCAATGCAGATGCTTGGAGTAAGTAAACCTATGAACGTCGTGGTTGTCGGAGACGCAATGACAGATATAATTCCTGCAAATGACATTGGTGCAATTTCAGTTCTAATCAAACATGGAAAGGATTATGAAACGGATTCTCCAAACTTCATTGTTGACGAAGTTTCGGAGGTCCTAAAGGTAATAAAAAATCTGGAAAAATCCGGCGCTTAGTTCAGTGGTTTCAATCATTGTTATTGAATCGGAAACCCTCAACAGATTAATGTGTGGATAGAAGCCCCTGCCGGTAGTTATCGCTCGGCACTGCCATCGAAAGGATAAAGTGAAAGCCTTTTATCGCAGGAAAAATCAATTGCCGCCTGATGAACCAATCCTTGTGAGTTCTCTAAGAGTACGTTCCCTTATTTTCTTTGCAGTATCATATTCTTCAGTGAGTTCACCGTCGCTCAGGAATTTTTTTAGCAAGGGCTCCATTTTTCCACCGCAGCTGCATTCAGTTATCTCATTTCCAAATGGAAATACCCTAATAGTGTTGCACCTGTCACACCTCAGTACGTTCTTCCTGCCGGAAAGTTTTCCCTTCTTCGTTCCTGCCTTTCCGTTTATTTCCACGAGGTCCATTGCGAAGTCAAAGGGTTTTGCCGCGGATATGCTCGTTCCAACTCCAAAAGCATCTGCTCCAGCTTTTTTTAGCTCCCTAACGCTCTCTTCGTCAAGACCACCGGATACCATGATCTTCACCCTGTTGTAGCCTCTCAGGTCAAGTTCCCATCTGACCTCCCTGACAATTGCTGAAAAATTTCCCCGCCTTGAAGATGGGGTATCCAGCCTTATATAATCTATGTCCGGAAAACTTTCCGCTGCTTTGAGAGCTGCAAACTTCTCGTCGCTGAAAGTGTCTATCAATACAGTTCTTGATCCGGGAGCGGAGTTTTCAATCACACTTTCCCAGGCGCGGTTATCTCCAACAAGGAGAGACAGGGCATGGGGCATTGTTCCAATCGGCTTTTCCCCTATTATTTGAGCACCAAGAATTCCTGAAACTCCGTCAGCTCCGCCAATATAAGCTGCCCTGTCAATCATTGGGGAGAGAGCTGGATGCATCCTCCTGATTCCAAAGGAATAGAACTTCGAGTCACCAGCAGCGATCCTTATCTTGCTTGATTTAGTGGAAATGCCGGAAGACTGGCAGAGAAAACCAAGGATCGGCGTCTCACATCTGCCGAAAAGCGAATAGTCTCCCTCAATCCAGGCGAACGGGACAGGGAGCCCCCGAGAATCCCTAGGATTAATGATGGTACCTTCCGGGATTGCATAAAGATTAATTTTCCTTCCCCTGAGGAGGGAAATGACCTCGTCCAGTCCAGAAAAATTGACCCAGGTATCAAGTGGACCGGATACAGTAACTTCTGCCACTACATCATTCTCTCTGCTCATGATCTCCAGGGATTTTAGTGACCTCTCGAAGTAAACATCTGAAGCCTGGCATTCTCTTATTTCCCTGTCAGTTGCAACATTGAATTTTCTTTCTCTCACAATAATTCCTCCAGCGTCTTTTTTGAATTCATTATCCTTGCACCATAATTCCTGTGCATGTCCTCTAGTGCCTTTTCATGATTTTTCAGATCAATGGAAGAGCATAAATCAGATATTACAGTGATATCATAATTTCTGAAAAAGGCGCCAGATACCGTGTGCAAAACACAGATGTCAGTGGATATGCCGGAAACAAAAATACCTGATATGGAATTCGCCCTCAGTATCCCGTCCAGATCTGAATCGAAGAAGGAGTCGAAGTGGCGCTTTTTAATCCTATACCCTGGAAATGATTCCAGTTCACTCACCAAGTGACTTCCTTCTGTGCCAGCAACACAGTGTTGCTTCCACACCCTGAATTCAGGATCATTTTCCAGATGGCTGTCCATGGTGAAAATTACCTGGTATTTCCCTCGGAGCTTATCGAGAAAGCCCCTAGTGCGTAGCGCAGTTTTCTTTGCCTCTTCACTGCCAAAAACGCCGTTTACAAAATCATTGACAAGGTCCACAACAACAATCGCACTATTGTTGATCATGCTTTTCTCCAGCCAGTTCCTTTTTCACCGTCTTCAACCATTATCCCGTTCTCCGCAAGTATGTCGCGAACTTTGTCTGAAATGGCGAACATCTTCTCAGCACGAAGGTCACCCCTCAGATCAACAAGGTCGTCTATCAACTTGGACGGAATACTGCAACTAGACTCTTCATTTAGAACACCCATGAAGGAATTGAGCCATCTGAATATTTCCAGATACTCCACCCCTTCCCTTTCGTTAATGGAGTCAAATCTTCTATTTATTTCTGAAACCATGGTCAGTATCTCAGCAAAAAAGCCTCTTGTATCAAAATCATTCTCAAGGTACCGCATCAGGTTCTTCTTTATCGAGCTGTTTTCAGGCTTCCCTGAACCTGTATTTCCATACAGACCTTTCAGCCTGTCAAACGCATTCTGGATTTTCTTCAGTGCTTCAGAACTTTCCTTCATTGCGGAATCCGAGTATATCATTGTGTTCCTGTAGCTCGCGTTAAGCAGAAAAAACCTGATCTGCTCCTTGCTGTACAGTTTCATAACCTCGTCTATCGTTATGAAATTCTTCAGTGATTTTGACATCTTGTCGCCATTTACGTTAAGCATACCAAGGTGCATCCAGTAGTTTACAAGGATCGGGAGGCCGCTGATTCCCCTCATCTGCGCTATCTCCCCCTCATGATGTGGAAAGATCAGATCAGAGCCCCCGCCGTGAATGTCGTATTCTGGGCCAAAATAGCACTCAGTGATCGCAGTATCCTCAATATGCCAGCCGGGTCTTCCTTGCCCCCAAGGGGAGTCCCAGGAAGGTTCACCGGGTTTCTGCTTTTTCCAAACAACAAAATCGCCGGGGTCCTCCTTGTTTTCGTTTACCTCTACTCTCGAACCGGGTTCAACCTGTTCTATTTTCTGGCCAGATAACTTCCCATAATCCGGAAAATTTCGTATGCGGAAGTAAAGCCCATCTTCCGTTTCGTATACATATCCTTTCCCAATAAGCCTTTCAATCTGGTTGATTATTTCCTCCATGTACAGAGTTGCTCTTGCATATAAGTTGACGCTGTCAATACCTAGTTTTCTCACAATATCCATATAGACGGAGTAGTATCTTTCAGCGACATTCTGGTAATTTTCCCCATTCTCGACGGCCTTCTTCAGTATCTTGTCGTCTATATCTGTTATATTTTGAAGGTAGAATACAGAAAGCCCCTTAATCCTAAGGTACTTAGCCACCATATCGAAGAATACGTAAACTCTTGCGTTGCCAATATGTGGTATGTCGTACACTGTTGGACCACATACAAACATGTTTACTCTTCCGGGATGGATCTCCTTGAAGAGGGTTTTTCCCTTCATGGTGTCCTTTATATACATAAGATTAAGTGCCGTATTCTCTGAGTGTATTAAAAGTTAACAGAAAACTCGTGCCCTGACTGCTTTTAAGGGAAATAAGCAATAGTTATTAATACGGATATAAAATTATTGTTCGTGAATCGGGTAGACAGGTCCAAGTTCATTGAAAAAATTCGAGAAGGGGTTGCAAAAAGCGGGAAGAATTACATGCGGGAACTCTGTAAAACCCTGAGAACATTCAATAATAAATATGACTGGGTCGGTGTTTACGTACTTAAAGGAGATACCCTTGTTCTCCACAGTTATTCAGGGGAGAAAACAGAACATGAGAGGATATCTCTGGGTGATGGGCTTTGCAGCCAAGCGATAGTGCTGAACGCCATAGTTAACGAACCTGACGTTAAAGCGAACTCCGAATACCTCGCATGCTTCGTTAATACAAACTCTGAGCTTGTTGTTCCGGTGCGATACGACGGGATCGCGGTGGGAGAGATCGATATAGATTCAGACACGAGGGGAGCATTTACAAAAGAAGATGAAAGCTTCATTTCTGAAATAGCAAGCGAGATATCAAATGTCGTCAGATCCATATCTCTTTCCTGATCTGGCAAAATCGTATTCCACGTGGAGATACCGTCTTTGTCCAGAATCCTCCATGGACTTGGGTCCGGGGTGGGCTTCAATATATTGCAATGTGTAGTGCAATAACGGAGTGCCCGTCAAAACAACACAATTAAAATGATTTCCTTACTGCCTCACTTGGTTTCAGAGAGCCAATGCTTAATACTCTGCTTTCTGAAAGGTCAACGACCGAAATAGAGGCGAATCTTATCTCAATACCATAACTGTCAAGTTCAGAGAGCCCCAAGTAATTGGCAATTACCGCCCTGATAGGAAGAGCATGGCTGATATAAATATTCTTACCTTCGTGTTTCTGCAAGGCTCTCTCCATCCTCTTCACCAGAGATGGCCATGGCTCCATTCCAAATTCCTCCCTCCCACCAAATGGTAAGCTATGAAAGGGTTTTCCGTTCATATTCCCGAGCCCACTTTCACGTATGTCGTCCTCGATCTCCACCTGAACACCTAATACGTCTGAAACGATCTCCGCAGTTTCCCGTGCCCTCAGAATAGGGCTGGAGTAAATCCGGTCAATGTGACATCCCTTCAACATTTTTGCAGAACGTTCTGCCTGCTCTCTGCCATTTTCTGTAAGGTGGTAGTGATCAATATCTTCCGAAACTATACCCTTGACATTGGCTTCGCTTTCACCATGTCTTATAAGGAAAGCTTCTTTCATCAAATTTGTAATACCTCTCGTCATTATTAATTATACCTGAAATCGAGGGAACCCCTGATTTCACGTATTAGCGCAGACAGGTAAATTCATAGCAGCCAGAATTATAAGGTGAAAGTAGCCCGGGGGGCATGTTACTTTTAAATATTGATTGTGCAATGTGGCCAGACAGATGAACAAGCACGAAAACAGGCTCATACATGAAAGGAGTCCATATCTTCTCCAGCACGCGCATAATCCGGTAGACTGGTATCCATGGTCAGGGGAAGCATTCAAGAGAGCACAAAACGAAGATAAGCCAGTATTTCTCAGTATTGGTTATTCTACCTGCCACTGGTGCCACGTCATGGAAAGGGAATCCTTTGAGGACGAAGATGTAGCGGAAGCCATGAACAGGAACTTTGTTTGCATCAAGGTGGACCGTGAGGAGAGACCCGATATAGATAACTTTTACATGACCGCAAGCCAGATGCTCACCGGAAGCGGTGGATGGCCCCTGAATGTCATTGTCACACCTGACCGCAAGCCGCTCTTTGCGATGACGTATATCCCTAGAAATTCTAGAGGAGACCGCATGGGCATAATTGATCTCTCAAACGCCATTGGGGAATTGTGGAAAAACAACAGGAAAGAACTGGTGGAGAAGGGGGAAGAAATAGTCTCAAGACTGGAGAAGCAGCCAGCCTCGGCCCCGGGAAATCTTGTTGACGAGCGGTTTCTCAATGAATCATTCAATGAACTGAAGGATAATTACGATGTCGAGAATGGTGGATTTGGAATAGCCCCAAAATTCCCCACGCCTCATTATATGCTTTTCCTCATACGCTATTTCCTGAGAACAGGAGAAAGAAAAGCACTGGAAATGGTCGAAATGACCATGAGGAAAATGAGTCTAGGCGGCATCTACGACCAAATTGGCGATGGCTTCCACAGATATTCAACAGACGCTGGTTGGTTCCTGCCTCACTTTGAAAAAATGCTTTATGATCAGGGAATGATAATGACCGTGCTTGCTGAACTGTATCGTGTTACTCATGACAGCTTTTACAGCGATCTTATTTCCAGAATTCATGACTTTCTTCTGAGGGATCTTCACTCAAAAAGCGGAGGATTCTATTCCGCAATTGACGCCGATAGTGAAGGTGTGGAGGGGAAATATTACACATGGACCTTGGGGGAGATATTAAAATTCCTCGGCGACGAGGATGGAAGGTATTATGCTAGGCTATTCAACGCTAACTCGGAAGGAAACTTTCACGACGAGGCAACCGGCAGGCATACTGGAAGAAACGTACTCTACCTCGACAAGGAGCTGGCAGAAATCTCAGAAGAAGAGGGAATCAGCGAAGACGAACTTAAAGGCAGGATTGAATCGGCAAGGAAGAAGCTGTTCGAAGCAAGGACGAGGAGAATTCCGCCGGCCACTGACACAAAAATTATAACCGCAACAAATGGAATAATAATTACTGCGCTTGCAAAGGCATACTCTGCGACTGGAAACAAACAATATCTTGATCTGGCCTTGCAAACGGCAGATTTCATTCTTGAAAAACTTGACGCGGGCCAGGATCGGTTATTTCACACCTATTCGGAAGGAGTTCCTTCTGTAGAGGGATTCATTGATGACTATGCCTATATGGTACAGGCACTGCTTGATCTATACGAAGCGACATATGATTCAAGTTTATTGGAGAAAGCCATCAGGTTGAATGACAGAACCCTCACAGAGTTCCTTGATAAGACCAACTTTGGATTTTATTTTACCGCCATTTACAGAAATGAGATCGGAAACAGGCGAAAGGAAGGATATGATGGCGCACTTCCTGCAGGAAATTCTATTCAGATACTGAATCTCCTCCGCTTATCCCAACTACTCGAGAACGATAGACTGAGAGAAGTTGCCCTCAAATCCATTAATTCCGAGTATGAAACGGCATCGAGATCCACCGTTTTTCACCTTTACCTGATGTGTGCTGTTGACTTGGCAATCGGCCCCGTTATACAGATTAGAATCTTCAGCGGAAAGGACCAGGTATCAGAGTCCATGATCGCCAAGGCAAGAGAAAAATTCAATCCCCTGCTGTCTGTACTTGTCATAAATGACTCCAACAGGGAATTACTGGGAAAATACACTGATATTTCCACCGAAGCTGCTGAGAAGACATCTGCACTTGTATGCAGAAACTTCTCGTGTCTCCCACCTGTTTACACACCTGAAGACCTTATGGCACACATATCGTAAAGGACAGGGGACACGAGACGGACTAGACCGTAGATGGTGAATAAGTCGTTATGGTCGCGTGGGTCTGGGTATCTATAAGTTCAAGATAAGAAACGGACTGGGGTCCGACTTTGCTCTGAAGCCCTATGACAGGATCTTCGCCAAGGTAGTTGCCAGCAGACACTGAAATTATCCAAGACGAGACAGTGACTTGCGCAGTGCCAGTAGATTTTGCGAATCCAAGGGTTGTTTCAGTTATGTTGCCGGTGTTGTTGGTTATCATTAGCTCAACGTTAGAAAGTGAAATATTACCGTTTGGGCTGACACCGGTTATATAGATCTGGTAATTCTCATTTGTGTTTGTGGTAGTTGGAATTAGTTTGATACTCGCAGTAGGCGTAGTTCCTCCAAGGTATGAGGTATATCCCTGAATCACAGAGTATAACGTGGCCGCAAGGACAACCGTAATCGCTATCAGAAGTATGGTTGCAATGATCGGTGATACTGCTTCATCATCCTTATGCATTACTTTCTTCAACCTAATCTCCCCTCCGGTTCACTTATTACCATTTTTTCATATTAAAACCTTTCCACGTTTTTTATTTAATATGGCTGACAATATATTATAAACATTATATTAATTACCAGAAATATCTCTGCTTCTTGCCCGATGCATGAAGTGTGCGCGTATAGCCTGGCCATCAAGCATACCGGTTGCTATGGAAAGAATACCAGTAAAGAGGAGATTGAAATTAGTTGCCGGAAAATAGATCACAAAAATAAACTCCAGGATGAAGGAAAGAGTCCAAAAGAGGCTTACTGCAAGGGATTTCCTGAAATATTCTCCTCCATTTTTTTTGTAAAACTTCACATTCTTCCCGGCAGCCATACCAAGAACGAAGCCCACAGCTAACCCCAACGGTATAAGTAGAACAAATGATCTCAGCACGTAGGGGGTACCGAGGATCGAAATATTCGTTCCAACGGTCTGGTAAAATAGGTACAATGAGAAGAGTGTATACAGTATCGGCACGAAAGCTAAGCGAAATGTTGTATATCTTGTGCCGTGCATTGCAAGTGTCAATCTTACAGAGAACAGAAGAAGGATAACAATGATTATGCCTAAGAAGCCAAGCTGCAAAAGATTCAGGGAACCCAGCAATGATTCTACCGAAGGGATGGTGAAACCTATCAAATGCACGACAGATAAGTGTGTATTCTATTTAAATAGAATTGCTTCAATACGGGAATTTGCAGTCACTGCTCATAGGATTGCGCTTTTATCCTCGTTCTCCTCAGGACCAAAACGTCTGTGAGAACGTTAATGGAGAGGAGGATGCTGCTGATGAGCAACACCATGGGTGCTACTATCAGAGCATTTCTTCCAATTTCACCAATGAATGAAGAGGAGTCTATTCCGTAGCCTTTCAGACTGAACCTGAATACAGAAAAGACGTAAAAAGATACAAGATTGAAAATAATAATAAAAATTTGAAGTCCAATGGAGCCAAGATTTATAATATCGTACACCAGAAAGCTTAAGAGGATTGCAAGGAAACCCAGCAGTACAACAGATGGGCTAAGTAAATAAACCGAAATTCCTACTATAAAACACATTGTGCCTACAATTATGGGGTAAAAATCCTTTCTTTTGAGCGCTCTGAAACTCACATGTCTTAGCCACAGGGAGGAGAAGTTGATCAGACCAAGGCTGATGAGAACCATGAAATCGGTAATGTTGACCAGGAAATCACTTCCCGCAAAAGAAAGCACTGTAATTACTATCAGGGTGAATGCCCATGAAAGTGATCCGAACGATGCAGGAAAATAGCCATCCTCCGACAGTGCTTTCAGGTGCCTGGAAGCAGCCAGAAATGCCGGAACAAAGGTGGTGATGGTTGCTATCATGAACGAAATGGCTACTACCACCTCCCACAAAGGACTGAAATACTCTCTTGCTACATACAGTGCAGGAATATTGGAGGCGTAAAGGGAAGCGAGGTTAGGATGGAGACTGTAAATTGCAAGTCCATAGAATATTTCAACCGTAGCTGAGATGATCACCGTGAGAGCCATGGCAAGCCCCATGTAGGTTACCCTAGTTACTTTTTTTCCTGTGATCTTAGTATATATTGGTATAGAACTTTCGTCGACCGTTTCCCTATTCAGCACCTGTATTTCCTGGAAGCCGAAAAATAGTATGAAGAGATAGCCAGTGTTCGTTATGAGTGCAATGACAGGACTTCCACTGGAGAGATGTAGGATTCCCGAGAGGTTAAACGAGGTCTTCGAGAAAATTGCAGCACTCTGAATAACGAGAATGGAAACCATGACAATTACCATTACGATCTGTACTCTTCCAATCCCCCTAAGAAACGTGTTCTCAAAGAAGGCGTTAATGAGGAACCAGAATACAAAAATTGAAATTACAATAAAAACGATTGCCTGACTGATCAACGGGCTAAATCCCAGCCCAGAGAGAAGGGAAGGAACAACACTGAACGCAAACAGGATAAAGAAAATTGAAGAAAAAGCCGCCAGGGCTGTGTTTGCTATCCACATCGAAAATCTCGTGATAAAGTAACGGAGGCTTCTCTGCCCGAGGGCTTCCCTGGAAAAGGCAGGGCCGCCTACGGCATCTAGGCTCTTCTCGTTTGCATAAGCATTCATATCTCTGTAGACTTTTGCCATTAACAACGAAAGAGCTGCGGCGATTATCAGGGATCCAACTGAAAGAATAGAGTACTCCACTATATTCTCAGGTATGATTACAAAAAGCGGAGACCCAATCGTTGAACCAATACCGATTGCCAAAAGTGTTGTGAACCCATAGGTAGGCCTTGAAATACCTTTGAGGTCAGGCCTGCGGAATCTAACTCGTAGAGAATCCGGTAATGCAATGATCAGGGCAGATCCACTTATCATACAGCCAAAAAAGGCAACGAGCGTAAATACAAGATCCATATTGAATGGAACACCCTCGAGAAGAAGCCGTATCATAGTAACAAGGTACGATCCACCCATGATAAGAATTAATACGCCAATACATACCGTAGCGAGTTTGAAACTTAGAACAAGCGTTTTCCTGTTTATATCTAATCTGAGCATGTTACGGAGCACCTATACCTTCAGGCCTGCATCGCTCAATTCCTCTGCGGCCCTCCTAAGGATATAAAACGCTGATGCGAGCAACAGTACCGCGAGAACGTAATTTATCAATAGAACCAGCGCTGCCGAATTACCGAGATTATAAAGATTCACTTCCGCCATGGAGAAATAGTGAACAATTCCAGTCGGAGAAAAGGGAGTACCAAGCAGGGAAGGAAATATGATCCCGATTCCCGTTATAACCATTACTGAAGCAAGGGCGATTTCGCCTATTGATATCAAAATTATCCCCAAGACGTTAATTTCCTTTGACTTCTGGATTATTTTCCTGAAATCCTGTACGTCACTATCCACAGAACCACTAATTTTCCTCTCCAGAAGGTCACTTAATGAGGAATCTGTCTTTGCGATCAGCATAACCGCCTTGATATCCAAAATTAACCTGTCCAAAATGTCATCGTTTTTTCCGGAATCTGATCTCTGCACGTCTAACCAATCCATGTGACTTTAGATAAACTATAAACCTTTGTATGTTGGTTTTATTGAGTGATTTTCAGTTTCCAAAACCTTTTCGGGCTTGGGCAAAAGTAAACCAGTTAATATATGCCAAACTATTATACCAGCACATGAATACACAGAATCATGGTTCCAGATAATGTCGATAAACCAGGGTCACGTTATACTTATTTAACAAAAGGCATACTTTCGGACCTTTTTGATGCCATAATTTATTCCAAAAGATCCTCAGACAAGAAGGAAGATACCGAGAAGGTTCAGAAGGAATTATCCACGAGACTGGTTAGAACAGATGAACTTCTCCAGTCAATCTCCCGTCTAATCAAGCAATATATAGACGAGGTGGGTCTGGAAAACCTCAAAGAAAACCTTGATCCAATAACCAGCTTCGCAACAACAGCGCTGGATCAGGTAAAGTCAAAATTGAATAAGATATACTCAAATAAAGTAAACGAGATAACTGGTGAAATCGAGTCCAGCAGGACCCTATCTTTGAAATCTCTGGAAGCATTTGTTTCGGGAAGCTATTTTCGTGTTCATGAGAAAGGGATCATTCTAAAAATGGTTGAAGGCGGATATGAAGCTCGGGCAAAATATCTCTGCGATGGCGATATTGAATACGATTTTTCGCTTAACGCCAGGAATATAGAAATTTTTAGGGATGTATTGTTCTTCTCTGCACTTATTAAATCATTTAAGATCCCTGTTGGAACAGCTGGAACGTGGATAAGTAAGGAACCTGCAATAGACTATGAAAGACTGGACAAATATGCAATGGCATCGGCCGAATTGTCCGGAAGCAATCTTATTTGTAATTTCTCTGACACCTCAAAGAAATCCAACTTTAAGTTTATTTACTCCAATGATAACAAAGGATCTACTTTAAGTGTGGACTATACGGATCCTACTAAACAGGTCGACGTTACGTCTCAACCTGCCCTGAACAAGAACCTGGATATGGAATCTCTTGAAAGCGCCATGAAGGCAATTTTTGAAGCAATCCACGCACTTGAGGTGCACAGATTGAAGCTGCTTAAGCTTTCAGTAGCCGGAAATGACATACTTGCCGGAACGGATTACATAAAAGTTCTTCAGGCGGTCATTGGAATCTCAGGACAAGATTATGTTGATTTCTTCTCTGCCGTAATCAAAAACGATTTTCAGCCAACAGAAGGTCTAGAGGAGGCTGGTATCACAAGAGACTATGTGGCCAGCAGGATCAAAAGCATCGGTGATGTTGCAAATGAAATTCAAGACTCCCTGGACAAGATCAGCCTGAAGAAATAAGTTAGTTTGCAATTGAGCAAAACGCATCTAGGAGAAACCTTGTATCCGCTGTCCTGATCTGTCTAAGAAACCATGGCAAAGGCGAATGGTAAGATCATGCGTTGGCATCGCAATAATCTCAATACATCTTCACAATTAGTATGCTGGGCAATGTAAACCATACTCTAGGTAAAGGTTGAATCTAACCATGTTCGCGCAAGTTTTGCAGATTCTCTCTTGTATTCTGATTGAATCCTCACCAGTTCAGCAAGATCAATAGAATCATTCAGGAAGAATTTCCCATCCCTTTCTGACACCAAGCCGTCTCTAATCATCAGGCCAAGTTTGCCAGTGTCAAACATTGGTTTTTTGAGTTCCCTCGTGTTCTTTGCCTGTAGATTGAAGATGGCATTCTTTATTGACCTGCTTGCGGCGAAGACATCAAAACTCTCAGATGACCGCATCTTGCTGAAACTTTCAGTTATACGACTCGCCACGTCATCTTCCGCCAGGGTCACTTTAATCCCAGATGATTTTCTCGGATAGAAAAAAAGAGGTCTTACGGGTACTCCCTGTAACATCGAGGAATATACATATAGCGACTTTTCGCCAGATATTATGCTTATATCGTCCAGCACATCCAGAGATGTTATCGGTTCATCATTTTCCACGATTAACATCCACGACGGTGGCATGAAGTCGTCTGGAATCATAAGGGAATTCTTAATTCCAAATATGGCATCCTCCTTCTTCACCCAATTTGACAAGCCCACAGTTAGTTCCGTTACCTTTTCGAGAAGAAGAATTGAGAAAGCGTCTGATACTCTGCAGGACGAGAGAGAATCAATGATACGGATGTGTCTGGGTAAATCAACCCGCTGTAACTCAGGGACATTTTTGCCAGCCTTCAGCAATATCCTTTTGCCATATACATCTGCATCGAGAATGAGTGTGTCATTATACCTTGAAACGAAGTCCAGCAAGTTTTCTTCTGAAACACCATTGAGATTTGCACAAATCTGTGCTAAGCTCCAAGGAGTTATCACATTTGAATCCACTTTATTGCTCATTTGAGTTTCGATAAATTTGTCTCGTATCGAAACGGTGTCCAAGAGGTACTCTTCTATCTTTGAGTCAATTGCCTGATATCCCATCATTCATCAATTGCTTCTTACTTAATGTCCTTAAATTAGCGGTGATCGTAACTTCCTTTCTATAAACATGAATTTAATATCAACCAGTTCACAAAAAATGTGCAGATCTTATTCGACTGCTACAGATTCGCTAAAATTAAATAGAGATATTGCTTATGATGGTTCAGGCACTCAGAGGTCTGCAGGAGGGGTTATGTCTGGTGACAGGTTCAATTATTATCTGAAATTGATACTCAATGCATCTCTCGACGAGTATCATCTCATTTCTGAACAACTGCAGAATGATCCGCAAGTTACAATGGCAGAAGTTGAGGAACTGGACAGGCTTATAAACAGATACATGAGTGTATATAATAAGTTTGACCTCAAGGTCGTTAATTCTGTCTCTGGAATCGAAGAATTTCCGCCACAGACTTCGCTTGATAATTTCGGCGGAAGCTCTGAGTTCGTTGGAACAGAAACGATGTTTGACCTGGAATGGAAAGTTTACATTCCTAAAGGTAATTTTACGAATTCTCCAATAAAAAAATGGTATTACAATGAAAATATATCCACTATACTCGACGAGGTCCTTGCAGCTGTTGTGCCTGGGCATTTCAAAAATTACTTCGATGTTCCTCCCTGGGTCCTGGGAACCATTTACGCCCCTGGAACTATATATGTGCAGTTATATGACCTTGTGAATTCTGCCATATCCAAATCAGTTATTTCCGGCTGGGATTATCTTGTGGAAAAAGGAATGCCAAGGGAACTCGTCGATGCCATGAGATCAGAAAAACCCGGATACATGTTCTGATCTTGCCAAAGGTTATCAACAATGCCTCGATATTGGTTAATGAAGTTTACTGGAATCATCACGCCCATGGTTACGCCTTTCACTCCATCAGGTCAGATAGATTATGGAGCCACTGAAGTACTGCTTGCGTTTCTGAAGTCGATAGGGGTACAAGGACTCTTTCCGCTTGGCTCCACGGGGGTGTTCAACTGGTTGGGCAACGATGAGAGGAACAAATTCACTGATTTTGTCATTGAACATTCTGCTGGGATGAAAGTGTTTGTTGGTGTTGGGGCATCAAACAGCTATGACAGCATTGAACTATCAAGACACGCGGCCAACTCTGGCGCGGATGCGCTTGTGCTCATGCCTAGTTACTACATTAAACCTGATCAGAATTATATTAGGAACCATATGGATCTTGTTTTTGGATCAGTTGATTCCGAATTTATAATATATAATATCCCACAATTTGTTGGAGAATTCATAAGCGTGGAAACAATAAGAACACTCATTGCTAAAAATAGCAATATTGTCGGTCTAAAGGAAAGTTCAGGAGACATGCGTTACTTCTCCAGGCTTTTACAGTTCTCCGACAAGGATTTTTCTGTTTTCCAGGGTCAAGACGATCTGCTTTTGCCTTCTCTAGCGATTGGAGCTGACGGCGGTGTTTGCGGCACAACCAACTTTTCTCGATCTGTCATGGATCTATACAGAGCATTCGCTGACGGTAAATTAGAGGAATGCAGTAAGATTCAGCTTGATAATATCAATGGCATGATGGATCAGTTATCAAAGACTACATTCCCCGAGGCATACTATGCAGCTTTTTACTTCAAACACGGCATCGAAGGAGGATACAGGATTCCTATGCAGAAACCATCACCTGAGATAATAGACAATCTAATGAACAAGTCTGGCAAAGCTAGAACCTGATGAGGCCAGTGTAATCAAGAAACTATAAATATTGTCGTGAGTTAACTGTAAGCCTAGTGAAGGAGGAATTAAAATGCAAAAAGGAACGTACGTAAAATTTGAAACTCCCGAGTCCCTTGAAAAGAACGTGCTTGATCTTGTGGAAAACTCGTTCAGGAGCGGAAAGATAAAGAAAGGAACCAATGAGGTAATTAAGTCCATTGAGAGAGGGGAAAGTAAGATTGTGGTGATAGCAGAAGACGTTTCACCCCCAGAAGTCGTTTTCTATCTCCCCATGCTCTGTGAAGAAAGGAAGGTCCCGTACTGTTATGTTAAGAAGAGAATCGATCTTGGTGCGAAGGTCGGTATATCATCAGCTGCTTCAATTTCAGTTGTTGATTATGGAAAATCTGAGGAAGCTTACAACAAGATTGTCGGTGAAATCAGCAAACTGAAGAAGTGAGGTGTTTTTTCTGGCAGATGAAGCAACAGCAGCGGAGGTTCTTGAATTGATGGGCAGAACCGGCATGGCCGGGGAAGCTACAACCGTCAAGGTAAGGGTCCTGTCTGGAAGAGATCAGGGAAGGATAATTGCGAGAAATGTCCTCGGGCCGATCAAAGTTGGGGACATCTTGATGCTGAGAGAAACAGCCAGGGAAGCAAAGAAGCTTTCCATGAGGTAATAAAATGGTAAATAGAACTTGCTCATTCTGCGGTGCTACTATTGAACCTGGTAGCGGTACTGTAATGGTGAGGAAAGATGGAGCTATTCTTAACTTCTGCAGCAGAAAGTGCAGAATAAACATGACAGAGCTTAAGAGAGTCCCCAGGTACACAAAGTGGACCGCCGAATATCATAAGATTAAGGATCTCAAGACGAGATCGACCAAGCAGTGAGGTGCTCATTTGGAAAGAACGCTTATTCTCGTGAAACCAGATGGTGTAAAGAGAAGACTCATTGGTGAGATTCTCGGCAGGATGGAAAAGAAGGGGCTGAAGATACTAGCTGCAAAGATGCTACATATGACTGAGTCCATGGCCCAGAGACACTACGAGGTGCACAAGGGAAAACCATTCTACAATGATCTCGTTAAATATATCACATCCGGTCCGATCCTTGCGGCAGTGCTGGAAGGTAATAACGCTATTCAGGTAGTAAGGATTATGTCGGGTAGCACAGACGGATCCAAGGCCCAAGCGGGAACTATAAGGGGAGATTTCGCAACGGGTATCGAGAGAAATATAATTCACGCATCTGATTCCCAAGAATCGTATGATCATGAATATCCAATATTTTTTAAGCAGGACGAAATCCTTGAATTCAATTACGGTGACGAAAATATAGTTTAGAGGTGGTTATGAATATCAGAACCATCAGGCAGCCGATAGTATGTGTGCTTGGACACGTTGATCATGGTAAGACGACAATTCTCGATGCAATACGTGGCACCACACAAGCTAGCAGGGAAGCCGGTGGAATTACCCAAAGGATTGGTGCCACTCAAATAGACGTTTCCACAATTATAAAGGGGACAAAAAATCTCCTTACCGATTCAAATCTCAAGATCCCTGGACTTCTTTTTATAGATACACCAGGCCATGTGGCCTTTGCAAACATGCGTGCGAGAGGTGGTGCCCTTGCTGACATAGCCATTCTGGTCATTGACGTCAATGAAGGGCTGATGCCGCAGACGATTGAGTCAATTAACATACTCAAGAAGCACAAGACACCATTTGTAATCGTTGCAAATAAGATTGACCTGATCCCTCTCATCACACAAGTAAACAATCTTAATTTCTCTCAGTTCATGAAGAAGCAGAGAGAAGAGTATAAAGAGGAACTGGACAAGAGAATATATGATCTGGTGAATTCAATATACACTCAGGGGTTTCCATCTGACAGGTTTGACAGGGTCACCGATTTTTCTAAGACCGTCGCGATAATTCCTGTCAGCGCCAAGTTCAAGATCGGTATTCAAGATATACTGGTAATTCTAGCCGGATTATCACAGAAATATCTTGAAAAGGAAATATCTTTGGTGAGCGGGGAGGCAAGAGGAACCATCATAGAGGTGAAGGTAGAAAGCTCGATTGGTACGACTCTTGATACCATCCTGTATCAGGGGACCCTGCACGCGGGTGACGTTATAGCCATAAATACGCGCGAGGGCCCAAAGATAACCCGCGTCAAAGCCCTGCTCGTGAACAGCGGTAACCAGCAGAAAGGGCTCGTTGAAAAAAGATCAGTATCCGCAGCTGCTGGAGTGAGAGTCCTCATCGGTGACAAATTTGAGGTCATCGCAGGATCTCCGCTGATCAGCCCCACCAATCCATCTGAATCCGTTGAATCTGTTTTTTCTGAGATAGAAAAGGAATCACAGACAAATATTGAACTTTCGACTCATGGGGTAACTGTGAAGGCAGAGGCTCTTGGATCACTTGAAGCCATATCTTATGAACTGGCTCAGCGCAATATACCTGTCAGAAGTGCATCAATCGGTGACATAACAAGACGAGATCTCACTGGCGTATCAACACTTAACGATCCGACAGAGCGGCTGATAATAGGCTTTAATGTTAATGTTACAGAGGATGCAAGGGATGCTGTCCTGTCCACGGATGTGGGCATTCTGAGTGGAAATATCATATACTCTCTGATGGATCAAACGGAAAAGTGGATCAAAGATAAAGTCGCTCAGATGCACGAAGCTAGGAAGCAGGAGAAATCTATGCCTGCAAAGATCACCATAATGCCGGATAACATATTCAGGGCGAACAAGCCCGTCATAGTTGGGATTCACATCGAGGGCGGGAGCATCAAGGTTGGAGATAAACTCATAAAGTCGGACGGCAGGTACGGGGGAACAATCAAGAGCATAAGAGACGGGGAGATCAGTAAGAGGTATGCAGATGCTCCTGCGGAAATAGCTGTTGCTATTGATGGGGTAACGTTGAACAGGCAGATTTTCCCAGGGGAATCTCTTTACGTCGATATTCCTGAATCCGTAGTGAAAGAGTTAAGGGAAAGCAATATTGATCAAGGTACTCTCAGTGCAATGGATGAGACAATTAAGATAAAGAGAAAGGGCAATATATTCTGGGGAACAAGAGCGTGAGGGAGTTCTCATGCATCGGGCATGCTACTTCTCCTTGTGAAAACAAAAATTGACAGCCCGCTGGCCAGAATGAGTATCAGCATTATGAAATAGGTGTATAGGGCTGGGCCGAGATTGACGTAAGTTACCATCATAGCAGATCCTAGCACTAGGCTTACCTTAAAGATGGTGCTCCCGTAAACTACTCCTATACTCATGTCGCTCTGCCTTTTCCTGATTGCACTTAACAGAATGAACAATTCAGGTATCGAACCGGTGATTCCAGCAAAGATGAAGCCGGACGTAAAAAGTGAGAGGCTAAGATTAGTTGAAAAGAAATTTACTACCATTACCATCTGTTCAGAAGCCAGGAAAAGTAACACAATCCCAAAAAGACTTCTAAGCCATGAAAAGCGTCCTGCAATAACGTTCGCATAATCCCCCGGCACACGCTTTCCAGATGCCACTATATAAATTATGAAAACAGCTACTAGTATTGTGCCCACGTAAAATGAAGACAATCCGGAAAAAGTAAAGCAAATCAGTGTAATATAGAGGATAAGTAACATCAGGGTTTCTACCGTAAAACCCTCTCTTCTCCTCTTCAGAATAAATGGTGCTATCCCAATAAACACGATGAAAGTAATTATGTTTGATCCCTGGATGTTTCCTAAGCTGATTTCACCGTACCGTTCGAACGCCGCTGTAAGAGAAAGGATAAATTCATCTATGGAGGCTCCGATCGAAAGCAGTACTAGTCCCACCAACTTTCCGGATACTTTGAACCGTTTCCCAAAGAAAATAGCCTGATCAACAAAGAATTCAGAACCAATCCAAAGGCCAATGACTGAAATCAACAGGCCAATGGTGGCAAAGAGAATAGAACGAGAATAATAATCAACAATTATAAGAATAATAATGCCAGCAAAAATAATACCAGCAATTAGGTCCCTGGGCAGAGTTCTCAATTAATCACGATATGGTTATCTGCTCGGGTCTTAGGACCTTTACAGTTTCCTCCACCTTTACGCCTCTGTTGAGTTTCTTGTAATCAACAGATTCAGGTTTTAGACGACTTACTATATAATTGAAGGCTATGTCCGCGCTCTGAGGTTCTCCACAGGTATATATATCCAGCGTTACCAGCCCGTGTTCAGGCCAAGTGTGGAACGATAGGTGCGATTCTGCCAGAAGGACAACGCCACTTGCACCTCTTGGCTGGAACTGGTAATAGTCTGAGGAAATCTCCGTGAGCCTGCCATGTTTTATGGCCCCCTCAAATATAGGGTAAAGTCTATTCGCGTCAGATATCAATTCTTCATCGACACCGTAAAGGTCTGCAATAATTTGTACACCTACGGCCACTCTCATCATCCTCCATTTTTTCACCTCAATTATTACAGTTTTCCTTAATTAATATGTTGTATTTAAATATTTATTGGGACTCTTAGTTTTGATAAAAATTCACTTTGATAAATAAAATAGTAAAACCCTAGCGTGTGTAATGAATATAAATAATATTATTTTAATAATATTATAGATTAAGACCTAAACTTACTCTAGATGCAATATTTTGAGCACGATTTCTGGATTCTTCACCTGGAGAGATCTTATGTCGGGAAGCGAGAAGTGGAACCGCCTCTGCGATACGATTATCATGGAGGACTCCCCCCTGGTCGCAGCCTCGAAAGCTGCGTAAAGAGAAGCAAATTCGAAATCGATCCTCAAGCCAGCTTGGACCGCGTAAAATCTCGCTGCCTCACCTATCACACCAACCAACGGCGTATTCTCTTCGTTTTTTAACTGCTTTATGTGTTGGATCAATTCACTCTTTTTAAGGAGATCCTCTGCATTCGGTACCACTACCAGTTTCAGGGTACCAAGTTTCATCGAGATCAAACCAGTCACGGAAGAAACTGCCACAGTTTCATTTGCAAGTGCGTCAGTCTGTGCAGTTCCTGCAGCCCCATTAGATGGCTCCGCATGTTTAGAAGCGTGAAGATACCCATCTCGCATTATGAGGCTCACCCGTTCGCCTTTCATTATTTTCTGGTCACTGATGGCTTCCCAAGTAAGTGCGGAATCCATTTCGGTTATATTTTCACGGACAAAGTTTCTAATTTCATTCAGACCGCTATAAAGGAAGTCAAACCCCTTCTTCGTGAGTTCATTTGTTTCGCTCACCAGTCCCTCCTTTTTGAGTATCTTAAGATGATAGATAACACCCTGCAGGGTTATCCCGAGATCTTTTCCAATTTCTGTGGGTTTTGTTTTCCCCTTGAAAACATTCACGAGTACCATGAGCTGGTTTAATCTGGATTGCTCAAGTATCATGCATGGTTATGCCTGATTCCGCATAATATTTTGTTGATTTAAGTTGCAATTTCAACATTTCCCGAAATTATGAGAGTTCTTATGAAGAACCGAGCTTATTAAACTTTTATTTAATGGGCAATTCGCTGATTCTGACAATTGAGATAATCCGGACGCAGTAATTTACATTAATGGATGAAGGATAACATGCAGTGGATTACATTCTTGATCTTGGCTTGCAGGATTACGAGAAAATCCTGAAAATTCAGCGGATTCTTGTTGGCATGAGGAATTCAGGGCGGATTGGTGACATTTTGCTTTTCCTTGAGCATCCAGATACCTATACTGCAGGCATACATAGAGACAGATCCGCGCTCATTGATCCTAAGACACCTGTGATTGAGGTGGAGCGGGGCGGCGCCTATACATATCATGGGCCAGGTCAGCTTGTAATCTATTTTATAATAGACATGAAAGACAGGAGAATAAACGTAAAAGATCTTATAACTGCTGTAGAAGAAACAATCATAGGGATTCTGGATAATTATGGAATAAAGGCAGAAGGAAGGCTCGAAAGGGAGACTGGCGTATGGACGAACGGTAGAAAAATCTGCTCAATTGGTTTCGCGATCAGGGAATTTTCCACTTTTCATGGGATAGCCCTGAATGTGTCAACAGATCTCACAAAGTTCCACAAGATATCTCCGTGTGGGTTTGACGCTTCCGTGATGACGAGCATGGAGAAGGAGACCGGACGAATCATAAATATGGCCGAAGTTAAATTGGAGCTTGAGAACGCATTGCTTGAAAAATTAAGCATCACGGAATATAAAAAATATGAAAAATTAATTGACTTCCAGAAGGAAATCAATGGGCTATTGTCTGAGCCTGTTCTCTGAGAAACTGCTGAAGATAATAGAAGGACCCCGTTCCTTTCCCGCTTATTCCGCTCATCTTCCAGCCCACAAATGGTTGTGATCCTACCATAGCTCCCGTTGATCCACCGCTGGTCCTGTTAGCGTAAATAACACCAACATCAACAGAGGCAAAGTATTGTTCAATCTCCTTCTGGTCTTCTGTGAAAATACCTCCGGTCAAACCATACTCTGAAGCGTTTACCCTTTCAATTGCCTCGTCAAGGTTCTTGACCCTGGCCAGTGCAAGTATGGGCAGGAATAGCTCTTCCTTGAGTACAAAGGAATCTTTCTTCAGATCTGCGACAATGGTCGGCTCCACATAGTAACCATCACCGTCTCTTGCTTTGCCTCCAAATATAATCTTACCCTCCTTCTCAATCTTCGGAATCAACTCTTTGTACTTCTCAAATGCTCCCCGGTTAACAACGGGAGATACGAAAGTTTCCTTCTTCCTAGGGTCTCCAACCTGCATCCTGGAAACTCGATCTACCAGCATGGGGACAAATTTGTCGTAAACAGACTCAATGATATAGGCCACCGAACATGCGCTACACTTCTGCCCTGAAAACCCAAAAGCAGCTCTTGCAACTCCTTCCACAGCCTTGGAAAGATCTGCCTTAGATGACACTATTATAGCATCCTTCCCACCCATTTCTGTGACAACGACTCTGGGATGTTTCTCAGTGGCCTTATGGTACAGTGACATGCCGACGTCTCTTGATCCTGTGAAAACGAACCCTGCAACAAGTTCACTCTCACTCAGTTTCTTTCCTACAACGCTTCCAGATCCGGCAAGGAAAGCTAGAACATTCTTTGGGACCCCTGCTTCATGCAGTATCTTTATCCCAAGATACGAGGAAAGTGGTATGTCACTTGATGGCTTTAGAACAACGGCATTCCCAACGACGAGCGGGCCAACTGTCATCCCTATTGTAATCGAATAGAAGTTAAATGGTGGTATGACGGCGAATACGCCGTACGGTTTCATGAGGCTGAGGCTCTCCTCGTTCTTGTAGCCCTTACCTGTGAACCTGTTGAAACCCTGGTTTTCCAGCAAATTAAGAGCATAGAATCTCATAAAGTCGATGGCCTCATCAACATCTCCCATGGCCTCATACCGGTTCTTTCCGTTCTCGTAAGCTAGCAGCGCTGATAAAAGAAATTTCCTCCTGCTCATTATGTCTGCAGCATTCAGAAGAATCCTTGACCTTTCTACATAGCCAAGGTTGTACCAAGCACGATAAGATGAATGGAGTGCCTCGAGAGTCTTTTCAACTGATTCACTTGATGACATCTGAAAGGTGGCTATTTCCTTTCCATCTATTGGTGAAATATCCTTAATTTTTTCCTTCTCTCTTACCTCGCCGTTTGCTAGGTTCGGATATTCCTTTAAGAGATAGGTCTCAGCTTCCTTCACCGCCTTATCATAAAGTTCATCAAATTCCTTCTCCTTGCCAGCCTCTCTTAATTTTATCAGTGTATTTTCATTATCAAATGGCATGATCAGGTATAACTAAAAATTAGATAAGGGTTTAGCTAAGGGCTGGATGAATACAGCCGTAATTGCATTCTCGATCGCTACAATTTTTGTAGATAAATTATTTTCTCGAGAGTTTCATTGTATTCATGCCTTTGTCCACGACTATGGACTGGCCGTTTATTCCATATGACATTTCGCTTAGAAGGAAGACCGAAACATAGGCAACTTCTGTGGCCTCAAGGTCAGTGGTATCAGATATTTTCCCAAAATTAAATGGGAATGTCTTTCTGAATCTGTCTTCACGGGAAACTGCACCAGGCAAGACTGCGTTAACCCTGATGTTATACGGTTTAAGCATTTCCGCGGATTTCCTGGTCATCTCCTCTATCCCTTTTTTTGCGATCGAATAGGATATACTTGATCCAGTGAACAGTGCAGGGGATGCCCCGACGTTAACGATAGCCCCACCTTTCTTCTTCATTGTCTCAGACATTACCCTGATTACATTATACTGTGCCACAACATTGCTGAAGAACATCTCTGTCAAATCTGTTAGGGCGGGGAACTCCTTTCCTGTTTCCTCGTACTTCCCAGCTGAATTGTATATGACATCAATTCCGCCATAAGCGGCAACGATTTCATCTCTAATAGCCTTCACAGAGTCTTCGCTGGTTGAATCTCCCTTATATATCTTAATTGTTGAAGACTCCACCAGCCCGAAACTGCTCCCGGATCTTGATATCAAGGCAACCTTGGCGCCAAAGTTAATCAAGAGCCGTGCAACTGCATTTCCCTGGCCGGGTCCTGTGCCCATAACAACAGCAACTTTTCCCGCAAGGGACTCCCTTATGACATCCATATGGTGATGCATTATGCACTTTCATATAAACTCTTTCAGTTAATTGCATAATATTGTGGCGTCTGCGACCTCGTTTTCGTTGTGTAATACGGGTAGATGATCATCTCATTATAGCTCGACCAGCTCAAACGCGAGATAATGGGCATATCAAACATAAACAATTTATATGAAAAACCAATCAAAATCACCGCCATGATTTCCGGGTTTTCCACGGTGGGAGTTTCCTCTTCCCCTCCCGTTGGTTTCGAAGATTCCATTGCACTTATCGTCATATTCAGCCTTTTCGTCATCAGAAGAATTTACAGAGGAATTTACGGACGCCAGTATCGCAAATCTCGCCTTTCTGTTATACCTGCGATTTATTTTTTCCTCTTAGTTTTCTCGATGTTTGCACTGGGAAACAATTTTATTTTAGAAATATCAGTACTTCTTCTTATCCTGCCCGGTATCCCGATGGGACTGAGATTCGGATCAAGTGTCAAATTTTACAGAATGAATGAAACGCTTTATTACAAGAGATCTCAATTTATTCTTATTTTTTGGCTAATATCATTTCTTGTAAGAGAAATCCTTGCGGTGCTGTATCCATTAGTACTCTATGCTATCCTTGGTGTGGACGCTCTTCTTGCCCTAACTACTGGGATTATTATTGGGGAAGCAATAGAAGTAAATAGAGCTTTCAAAACGTTCTCGCAACAGGAAAGTCAGTATAATGGCCTTACACTGGCTCAGAAATAGCTGCTTATGCTTCTTTGGCACCAACTATGGAGAGATATTTTTCCTCTATGCTGGTGGATTCATCGACATCCCTTATCTTTAACCCCCTCTCGATCAATTTACGGATCACAAAGTAGTTGGGGGTATTATTTTCTACTCTTATCAATGCCGTCTTGCCGTCATCCCCAATCCTTGCATCAAGGCTAAGCTTACCCAACCCTTCCTTTAGGGGCTCGTAGAACCGCACTCGCAGAATCCTGTCAGAGGTGTCGGAAACTGAATCGTATGCTATATTGCCGCTGTTGATTATTATTACCCTATCACAGAGCTCCTTCACTTCTGATATAAGGTGGGTGCTCATTACGATCAGTGACTGCCTTTCATCCCTTATTCTTGCAAGTGTTTTCCTTATATCAGCCATTCCGCGAGGATCAAGACCAAACGTTGGCTCATCTAGAATTATCACGTCGGGAGTATTTATCAGGGCAATTGCAAGAGCGAGTCTCTGTTTCATCCCTCTGGAATAAGTTCCAGTTTTTCTGTCAATAAATCCTTGGACTTCGGTGATTTTAGAAACCCTCGCAACTTCATCTTCGCAGTATCTTAAAGATCCCCCTTTCACCCTGCATACAAACATAAGTGTCTCCCGAGCGGTCAGGTACCTGTAGAATTCTGGCTGTTCCACAATACTTCCAACCGTCCTTAGCGCCCTTGATGGGTTCTCAGATACATTGACACCGTTGATCAGAACTCTTCCTGACGTTGGTTTTATTATATTTGTCATTATTTTCATAAGGGTGGTCTTACCCGCCCCATTGGGACCAAGGATCCCTACGCATCCATTTGAGTCCATTTTCAGGTTGATGTTTTCAAGAGCCAATAATCTGCCATATCGCTTTGAAACCTCGATTACTTCAACTGTGGCCATTATTTGACCTCCTTTCTGTCGAACAACAGAAGGGCGCCGGCAACAGAAATCACGGTATACAGGAACATCACAATTGCAGCGCTATACATTTCTCCAGCACTAGCTCCATTAATGGTGGAATTACTGAGTGGAAAAAGAAAATTTAGGTTGACAAAAACACGCTCAATTATTGTGGCGGCCTGGTTCAGCAAAAAATAAGCATTATAATTGTAGAGAAACTCCAATATGATGTAAACGGCACTGAAAATAAGGTAATACAGGAGAAAGACAGTGATATACGCATACAGATTCTTGTTAAATACTGCGCTCACGAGAAAAGTGAACGAAGTTATTGAAACGATAAATAAAAGAAGTAGCAGATAAGAATAAAGGAAAAGAACCCAAGGGACACTGCCAAACATAATTTCTAAATTTACAAGCTCGAAGACAGAGTAAATGCTGACGACAATAAATGACACAAATATAGCGGAAATCAGTTTGCCCGCCAGAAGTGTAGTCCTTTTGATTGGAAGTGGAAATATGTGATATGCGGTGCCATTCTCGATTTCGCTTGATATTGCCGGAGAGCCAAAGAAAACAGACGAGAACACTGGAAGATAGGAGAGTATGATGCCCCAGATGTAGAGAATTATGTTCTCCTTTAACTGGCTGCTCAGAGAACTGAACGTGAATCCATCAAACCTGACCTGAATATTGCTTCCATACCTCAGGGAGAAGTAAGTCATTATTATGGATACAAATAACGAGACAATGAGCATCAAGTAAAAGCTTCTGGAGCGGTAGTAGTTCTTGAAATATTGGGAAAAAACAATCCAAAGTCTACCTGCATTCTGTTCCATTCGAAAAACTCCTTCCCTGCGCTATTGATCCAGGGGTGAGAGATAACTGTTCCGTTATTAATATTATCTATCCTATAATATTTATAAAACAGACCGGAGACCTCTGCACCAGGGCGCGGAAATTCTGTGTGGTAAATTGAGTTTTCTTTTCAAAACAGCTCGTATCTGTTTACCAGCTCTCTCCACTCTTCCGGTTTAATATTGAACTGTCTGCATATTTCGGGGACGTCAACACCCTCTTTCAGGAGTTTTCTGATTTTCCTGACCTGTCCCCGCTTAAGTTCGGTCACTGAACCACCATCCCATTAAAAATAGAATGACGGTATCTAATGTTTTCCATCATTGTACTGATACAATTCTCTAAAATGCGATCTATATCCAGAAATCCTGGTCCTGATTATGAGATTTTCAGCTGGAATCAACTAACCATCTTCAAGTATTGATGACAATTTTCCGGCATTGGCCACATTTATCTTCCAGTCTGGAAACGCTTTGAGGGTTTCCGAGACCACTGAAAGAAATTTCTGGACCTCGAACTCAGGAACTACAAAATCCATAGAAAGCTTCTTTCCATCATATCCCTGAACATTTGAGAATGTCGGGATCAAAGTCTCCATGGATCTGATACGGAGGAAGTCGAGGACATCATTTCTTGACTTTCCCTCATATAACTTGTCACACTTGGATATTTCTTGTACCCTGTTATCTGTCACGTTTTCAGAAGAGTTTACGGCATAAATCCCGTTTATCAGGTCGTCGGAGGTGAATTTTATCTCTCTGATCCATTTTCCAGGAACCGGAGTATCGTCAGAGTTCTTTGCAGATTCCGGAGGCTCGCTGTCCAAGGAAAAATAGAAAAGCGGTACTCTCCTGTCAATTTCCTTAAGAACCGATAAGAGACCATCACTCTTACCAAGATATTCCAAAGAAACTTTATCTGTTCTCTTGACAGTTCTCATAACTTCATCTGATATGGACTTCAAGTAATTTTTGTGGAATCTTATTCTGGCATATATTATCCCATTCTCCAAATATATGTGGTCAAGCACAACCGAGGGAATAATCAGGAAATTTTTCAGAACATTCAGCTCGCTGTCCGCAGATTCAGTTAGCTTTACTATCCAAACCCCATCTTTTTCTTCGGCGTTAAAGGTTTTCAGGAACATTCTGATATCCCTGTTCTCAAATTCTTCCTTACGAATAAAAAAGACTAGACCGATCTGTTGTTTTTCAACTATTGCGGTACAGGAGAGATTGAGATGGAACTTTTCGCTAAAATCGAGTAGTTCGTACCCATCCTTGATCGCAATCACGCATTGCATGTCAAGAAGCTGATCGACGTCTTTGATAAGCATCTGGTTTGGAATCGAAGGGATTTCAAATGAATTACTACGTTCAGAACGAATTTCCTTCGCTTGGCTTATTTGTCAGCGAAATACAAAAATAAACAGGTCTTTTAAGTGAAAGAAAACGGTAAACCTACAAAAGCCACAAAATAGCTATTCCAAGACCATTGACTTGGAGATCACATTTAGGATCAAATCGTGTATGTAACAAATGCATGACATAACAGCGAAATTGATATTCGGTCGACTGCTGGATATTGAATGCACCCAATTTTTTGAAATTTGTCAATTTAGATCATTGATTGTGCCGACTCCATATTTTTGCTATTCAGCGATTAAATTTCGCGCATGGATAGACACATATTGAAATCTATCCTAGACAATGCGTCATTTTGTGAACAAACCAAGCGAAATTTGTTCATGTTTGCAAGACGCTATTAGTATCTTATATAAATTTGGAATTTTCTCTTGTGGGAGACGACAGCCTCAATGGATACCATGGAACGATTGAGAGGATTAATAGCATAAATAGATACAAAGGGTTGCTTGCTCTTCAGGAAGAAATATGGAAGATGCATGATAAATACCCATTTTCAGTTTATGCAAATATCAAGGGAAGACTGGCAGAGAAGCTCAGGGCTTTCGAAGATCCCAATTGCATAGATCTCAATCTAAAAATAATTTTTATGAACGGTAGCTGGAGACAAGTCACGGAAGAAGATTGTGTACAAGCTATAGATCAGGGAGTAAAACTGACGAATTTTATATTTATCAAGTATCCCAGTGCCATTGATCTTGAGATTCCACAGGGGAAACTCATCGGTACGAAAGAGTATGTCGAGTCCACGTCGACGGATGAAAAAGCAAAGTCCTCGAGGGAATTCGCCATAGCGGTCGAGGTTTTCAAATCAAGGGTAGAGTTCATGATTCATCTCATTGACCGGCTTGAAGCGATGTATTCAAGCGTTATGCCTGCTTTAGTTGAACTTATTAAACAGATAGGGCAGAGCTTGCGCGAACTGTACAGGAGACTAACTGCCATCAATGTGTGATCTCGTTTGAAATTAACAGTTTTCCGCACAACAATTCATGGTTCCATTTCATTGAACGCATGCAACCCCGCTGCACCCGCTCATAAAATTTTGTGCGCGTATAGCTCCCAACCGCTGGTATTTTATTTTTTTTCTATCACACTTTTAAACAAGAAAATAGGTCTTTATACTGCTGCTGCACTATTTCTACAGCCATAAAACGGCTCTTCAGTCTTACTTTACAGGTGAAGAGCAACGTGTATATTTTCACATTGTATTGATAATTGGGGGCGACTAGAGTTGGACAGAACCTTGTTGCTGTATGGAATAGCGATGGTCGTAATTGCAGTAGTGGTGGCGGTGATAGCCGGAACAGCTAGCCCGAGTCCAGTGTGAAGCGTGAATTTCCGGCAACAAAGCAAATAATGGAGTAATTTTTACCATTTCATTTTTTTTGAGGGCACCATGTGAGGTAGATGTACAATATTTTCCATTTATCTGCATAAATTAAGTATAAGCGGTCATTTTCATGGCCTCCTTTGGAACGAAAAGTGAAGGGTCAGGAAATAACATTAGAAGGATTACATCAAGGCCAAATGGAAGACTTAGCGCTCATATATTCACTGCACCTTTAGTTCAATTCACCTTCTAACTCTTGCACATGTATGCTTCGACGCTTGAATGCTGTCACACGAACGCCATAATTGGTTTCATCATATACTGTTTAGCTAATGTTGTACCGGGGGGAAAATCGCTCTCCGAACGGTGCCCAGAGAAATCATATCAACGATAATATCTAATCCTTTACTCCGGTGTCATTCTTCAATTTCAGGTACGCCTCTTCATAAGACGAATTGACTACGTGCGTCACAACATCATATGAAGCTCCCGAGATCGTATTGAATTTCACGTTTATCGTGTTTAGGGTCGAATTTTTATTGTAAAAGTAAGAGTGAAAACTGGATATGCCAGCTTCCGTAATTCTTGTATTCAAAATTGCGTCTCCTTTGCTTATTATGTTTAGAACAGGTACGTCAACAGGAAACCCCAGGAGAATATTGCTTCCCTGCGGAGTTCTGAACTTCATTTCCCAGTAAGCCTCATCAAATGCTGTGTTGATCATGTCGACTATCCTGTTGTATTCCATTAACCTCGTAAACGTAAAGATTGATTTTATTGTATTAGAGTTGAAGGCTTTTCCAAAGAAATACAACTCTATACTTGTTACACCTAGAGCTCCTTTCCTAAGTTCCATTGCAGCAGAAGCAATTTCAATTATACCTCTTATCTGGCTGTCAACTGGCAGGGCAATCTGAAGTGAGGCCCTGATGACGGCACCGGACCCAAGATTGGTGAACTGGGTCTGACCGAGAAGTGCAGTACTCGGCAACTCTGTAACATTCCCGTCGACGGTCATTACTTGCACAGTCAATAGTTTTATATCAACAACTTCACCAAGCACGGGGTTATTAAACATCCAGGAGTATATTGCCAACTTGTCTTTCGGCTTCACAAGCCCTGCGGACGCAAGCAAAAGACCGGTGAGAAGGTTTGAGACAGTATTTTGGAGTGCAAATGAAAGTATCAGACCACCAACAGTACCTCCTATCAGGGCTCCTGTCAGACTTACGCCAATATATCCCAGAAATGAGGCTATAGCTCCACCGTATACCAGAGCACGCATAATCGTGTAAAGTCCGTGATAGTTCCTTCCCTGCGAGCGATTGGTGGCCCTCTCTATCATCTTCCGTATGACGCGAAGAATTACGTAAGAAAGGGCGAATATGACAATTGCGCCAAGAGCATCTCTGAGATATCGGTCGTACCCAACAAGTACGGGAAAAGATTTTTCAAGAACCGGCAGGAGGTAAAATTGGAAAATCGCTACAATTAAAATGCCCAACAAGAAGGCTATGAAGATCTTTAGCTTTCCCGCTGTTCCTTCTCTAACTTTTTCTGCCAATAGGGAAGTATGTTATCCTTTTTTTATAAACTTTGCGTCCGGCCATCATATACGCAGACGATGGTACATATAGAATCATTCAACAGGACTACAGCATTCCACACATAACTTATCTGGTCATTTGATCATAAAAGTTAATGCGTAGCTACACTTCCGGCACCTTTCCATTCATACACATAAATTGCCATGAGTCAATGAGTGAATCAGTTGGTCATCGATAGAAATGGACTGGCGTGAGTTCTCACCTTCAAGGGGCTAAAGAACTTAGACCCTGTTTCCTAAGTGGCTCTACAGAATGTGTGGTTTGTGGATGATTCGGCAAATGACGGTTACAACGTGGGATTATAAGAGAATATTTACACCATGAAATTGTGGCCACAATCAAGTTACAAAGATCGACAGGGATTGAAATGTCTGTTCTGGTGACTGGAATACATCAATTGATGCACAATGTGAATGATTCCAGTGTAAATAATATATAAACTGGAGATATTAATACCCATGTCACAAACACAGCCTGAGCTGGTTACCGATTATGCAGAATTTGTCGATTTTAGAACTCAGGCTCAAGAAGACCACTCTGTTGAATTAAAGAATCGAAGTTGGTTATGCTCCACTAGTGTACTTTTAGTTGCTTATTTGAAGACTAAATACAAATGCGAAGTAACCAGCACTGGTCAGAGCAACGCAAAAGGATATTATGATCAAATGACACAAGATCCAATGTGGTGGAAGAAAGAAATCATTCAGATGTCGAATGCCAGAAGTTCTTACCTTCCTTTTTCAGAACTGCCCCAAGAAGAAACAGAATTCAAGACTTTATTCGCAAAAGTAAGTAAATTGATAGAATCCCATACGCCAGTTGGCGGAGAAAATGCTTTTAAATACGTCTTGAGCGAGTTAACTGATAACATATGCCAGCATTCTAAATTTAAAAAGTCGTTTATGATGTGCCAAGCTTATAGGAAGAAAGGATACGTTGAGCTTTCGTTCATTGATGATGGCATTTCAATACCAGGTAATTTTGAAGAGCACAGTATAGGGTTTGAAGGAGACTGGAATGCCATATCAATGGCAGTTAGTGGGCAATCTACAAAAGATAATTATGAGAGGGGTAGGGCTCAAAAGTTCACTTCAGATATACTGTGAAGGAACTGGAGCAGAAGCGATGATAGTGTCAAGAAATGGCGTCTATTACAAAAAGTCTGAAGAAACGCAACTATATCGACTCAACGACCAGCAAAGATTTCAGGGGACGTTAATTAGCATTAGAATACCTATGAAAACTAGCAATATTGAAATTTACAAATACACGAGCTAATAATAAACATCATAATGTTCATAATAAAATGCAATAGTTTTAATCGCCAGAAAAATTAACTACTTATGGAAGTGAAAGTTTCAGGGTTATTAGGTATGCGGGATTTGGCATTGCGATCTTGGGCCGACGAGCTTTTCAAACTGTTAATGGCTAAGAAGGATTCTCAGTTCGTTCTTGATTTCTCGGATATAGAGTTCATGAGTAGATCTTTTGCTCATGAGTACTTAAAGGAAAAACACGTGTTTCCTAAGCCCATTATTGAGAAGAACATTGCACCGGCAGTGAAACAAATGTTTGATTTAGCTTCTCAGTTCCCGAAGAAAAAAGATGTGAAGATTGATAGGCACATCACTGTAAATAATTTACTATAGAGGATTTCTAAAACCTTTCTTTTGTTGAAAAATTCTTACTTGATTGTTTTTCACTGACTCAGATAAATACCCTTTTTTGATTATGGACCGGGATATTAAAAAACGTTATCTTCTGGGTTATCAGAAATCCTCATAACTGGTATACCCCTTAGCAACCTCCAAATTCCAGTTAAATGAGCTTGAAAGACTCTTTACATACTCGAAAGTACAAGACAAACCTCCTCCCGTATTGATATAGACAATCCCTTCTAACCTTTATATAGCTTGCATTTCAAGAGTATCACGAGTGCTCTCGTTACCGCCTGAAAATGACGCCCATCCTTTCATATTAAATAAATCAAATTCAGAGGTAATTTTATGAGCAAATCATGAAGATGTATCAAATTTTCCTTGATGCAGGGAAATTTGTATTGGAATACTTACATATTTTTTTTTAACAATGCGCATTATAGAGTTATGCATAATGATAGATGCGTACTTTGCAATTATAGGATAACGAACCAGGACAAACGCCATTTCCAGTGTCAAACTCGCCGTCCTACATTTGGAACGGAAACCAGATTGTGAGCCAGATCGTTCAAACTGCTATGGGTCCTTTTGGCCACTTGCCGATACGTGCGTTACGTCGAGTATTTTTTTCTCTAACTATGACCGGATATGGCAATAACCCTATAGAACAGGTTTCCGGCATAGGCAAGTTGGATAAATAGGCTCTTTTTCTCATTTTTTATTTCCTTGAATAGTTATAGGTAATATTGGAACTTAGCCGAAGATATGAACAACAGAGGCGAATCCCTCTTACTGCCTGATGACCTTGCGGTCCAGAAGGCAAGGAAGCTGGGATACAACAAGGGATGGAACGACAGGAAGTTCCAGGACATGAACATTATAGAAGATGCGCTAAGAGAAAGCAGAGACTTCCAGGAGTTCTCGAGACTGCTCAGGGAAAAGATAGCGGAACTGGACAGGAACGTGGGATAGTGGCAAAGAGGAATCCATTCACAAAGGAATACTATACAGGCAGGAAGGACCAATATGACCTTGATTATGCAATCTTCCGAAAGGCATTGGAGGAGACGCAATCCTGGGAGGAACTGATTAAGTTCCTTGAAGAGAGGTTCGATTACGTCATATCAAAGATTGCAGACCAGAATGCCATGGAACTTATGGAAGAGTTGGAACTAATCTGATAAGATCAGTTCTGCCATTTCATTTATCTTTTCTGAGAATTTTTTACCCTTATCTGTCAGAGATACCAGGTTCCGAGCAGGATATGATGCATTATCTATTCTGGCATTCACCAATCTTAATCCTCTGGCCTTTTCTATGCTGGAATAGAGCTGGTGCACAGGTATATCGGTTTCAGCTAGTATTGAGGTGAGAGGCTTTTTTCCCTTCCCTGGAAAGAAATACAATCAGCCTGAGGAATCCTGACTGCTTCTCTATGACCTTAATTGGATCCACCATTCATCATGATCGGTGAGTGCTGATAGTTTTCCATTATGCAACCAGAAACCATTTAAGCTGAAAATGACCGCGTAAACGGCAATAATGAAATCACTGTTCAGATACTATGGCGGAAGTTCAACCAGCTGAGGGATATACTTGCAATCATGGAGGATCACCTGGATGCATTCGATGTTATCGTGGACGTATTCGGCGGTTCAGGGAAGGTTCTTCTTAACGTTCTCGATGATTGGAAAAAGGGGAAGATCTACAATGACCTGGATGACAACCTCTACATTACATTCAAGGTTCTCCAGGATACAAAGAAAAGGTTGGCGTTAACCAGAAAGCTCAGGCTGGCATTTGCACATGAAAAGGCATTCATTGAGATGCGGATGAAGAAAGTCAAATTTTTTCTGAGGTTCAAATCCGTTGAACCATGCAGAATTGCCGATGGACTGGCGGGGATTTGAACCCCGGGCCTCTTCCATGCCAAGGAAGCGATCTACCTCTGATCTACCAGCCCGAATGAATTAAGGACGGATTGGGAGGATGCTTTAAAATTTTGTCTTTTTGTTCTCATTTCCCCTGCAAAGTAGTAATTTGTTAGATAGTTTGTGTACTATCCATCGGTGGTGTTTCTACAATTACTAAATGATTAAGTGGATCGTTAAAAATTCAGATACGGCCCATAAATTATGCATTACGATGAAAGACATATCGGGACGTTCCCGTTTCGCAGTGAGGACATACATTAAATCCTTATATCGTGCAAAAGACTTATTTATAGCGATCGGGTGAAGTCTTATCTTGGATGAGACAAAGATAACGAGCCAGAACAGTGAAGACTCAAGGCAAATTATAGAGGATCATTACGATATAGTCCCGCAGTTTGTATATGTAGATATTATTAGAGAGGCTGCCGGAGAGCTTCTGTATTCTATAAACGAACCCGAAGTATCGACTGAACTTAAACAGTTCATAGATAGAATGTATAGCAATATGAGGAACGTGGTTCTGGGAAAATCCAGGGCAGGAAATGGGAAAAATAAAGGCACGGAAGCCTTCGAAGACTACCTGAAACTCTATGAACCACTTATGGACGGTGAGACAAAAAAGAGGGTCTTGTATTATTTTAAAAGAGACAACGACGGGTATGGCGCTATCGACCCCATCGTAATGGACGGCAACATAGAAGATATATCGTGTGACGGTGTAAATATCCCTATATTCGTGTACCACAGAAAGTATGGTACAATGAGGACTAACGTTATCTTCCGGGATGCAGAGTCCCTAAACTCTTTTATTGTAAAGTTATCCAGCCTCTGCGGGCGAAGTATCTCTATTAACGACCCGATTCTAGACGGCACATCGCCGGATGGGCACAGGATACAGGCCATTTACGGTTCAGAAATCTCGCCAAGAGGATCCGCATTCACCTTCAGGCTCTTCAGAAAGAATCCATTTACCATAGCAGATCTTATCAGAAGTGGAACTATAAGCCCGGAAATGGCTGTTTACTTCTGGTATATGGTGGAGAGTAGGTCCTCTGGAATCGCTGTAGGGCCACCAGCTGTAGGAAAAACTTCTCTCCTTAATGCTATATTGGCATTCGTTCCCGAGAATTCCAAAGTATTCAGTATTGAAGAAACACGCGAACTCAACTTTATGCATGATAACTGGATTGCAACTGTAGTGAGGGAGGGACAGGTTGAAACTGGATTTGGCATGGAGAATCTGCCTAAGATCGACACTTTCGACTTGGTAAGGGCAGCTATGCGCCAGAGGCCAACATATTTAGTCGTGGGAGAGGTTAGGGGAGACGAAACTTTCTCGCTCTTTCAGGCAATGTCAACTGGCCATACAGTTTATTCAACTCTACATGCAGATTCAATGGAAACGCTTATAAATAGGCTGGAAAGCGAACCGATAAATGTTCCAAGAATACTCACTGTGTACTTGAATACAGTTATAATCGTTAAGTTTGTTAGAATCAACAACAAATTGGTAAGAAGAGTCACGGAAATTGACGAAATAGAAGGAACGGAAGAAGTTGGAAATGGCATTGTTTACAATAAGATTTTTGAATATGATCCGGTTGCCAATAAGCATCGCCTAAACGGGCAGAGTAAAATATTTGAAAAGTTCAAAGTTATGAGTCGTTTATCCGACAATGAATTCAGCATGGATTTTAGGGCAAGGTTAAATTTCCTGACAGATCTATCAACATCAGAACATAACGATCTATCCGGCATCATTGATAAGATTCGCAAGTTTAATCTTAGGCAAAGTGGACAGTGGGGGGCTTGATACGGTAATGCCAAATTCTGACGATGTTTCTGCCGTTAAGCTCGATGTTCAAGACAAAAAAAAGGCCTCAGGGCATTCTGTCTTCAAAGAGGGATTGCCATCTCCAACGCTTTTATTTTCGTTAAGGGTATTTGAAAAGATTTACAATAATAACTCCCTCTCCAACAAGCTCGAAGATGATCTAAAAAGGTCAAAAATCCCCCTGACAGCGGTTCAGTATCTATCTCTAATGTCACTTTATTCACTTTTCTTTCTCATAGCGGATATTGCAGTGTCTATCTCAGTCAGCCAGATTTTGAAATTCAATACAATTTACATAATCGCCGTGGCTTTCCTGTCATTCATCGCATGGGGGTTATACATTTTTTATTTTCCATCAAGTGTGACTTCAGCACGCAGAAAGGACATAGATGCAAAGCTCCCCATAGCAATAAGCTATATTTCTGCAATGGCATCTGCTGACATTCCGATTGACAGAATTTTCTCAGATCTCGGAAAGATTGAGCTTTATGGAGAAATTTCAAGAGAAGCTAAGTCAATAAGTGTGTTGACCGAAATATTTGGAATGGATATTCTCGGAGCCATAAAAGAAGCCTCTAAGTTTAGTCCGTCTCGGAGATTCGCAGAGTTTTTATCTGGTATATATACAACTGCAAATTCGGGGGGGAACCTTCGAGAATACCTGCTGGGTAAAGCAAAACAGTACAATTCAGAACTGACAATCGGAATAAGGCGTAATGTTGAGTCAATAGGTGTTCTGGCTGAGAGCTATATCACGGTTGGAGTAGCGTTTCCACTCATGATGATGGTAATCGTTGGCGTGATTGCGGTACTGTCACCTTCACCATCCCTGAACATAATTCTCTTCCTCGCGATCATAGTAGGTATAATGATACCGGTCATCACTGGTTTGTTCTCAATATTCATACGAAGCACAATGAAGGAGGTGGAATTCTGATCAACCCTCAAAGGAATCTTGTTTTTTCCTTTACTGTTGCGGCGGTTATCATACTCGTCTCAATAGGAACGTACCTGAACATACCATTCCTCAGTTTCAGATCATATCCTATCTTCGCTGCAACCCTGATCGTGATTTCAGCATTAACCCCATACGGTTATTATGAGTACAAGGAAAAGCTTGGCATGCTTGAAATGGAAAGACGGTTGCCTGATCTTTTGAGAGATATCGCGGAATACGCAAATTTCGGCCTCCCTGTTTCGCAATCAATAGTGAAAGCTGGAGGCAACGATTATGGGAGAATCAGTGAAATCGTCAGGAACATGGCTAAAAAAATCTCTTCGGGTGTTCCTGTTGAGGAAGCAATAGAATCTGAGGAGAAAAATCTTAAGTCCAAGGCTATCAAAAGGGCCCTTATAGTACTGAGAAAGGCAACCCAGTCTGGAAATAATATTTCGGAGGTTCTTCGCCTTGTATCTGAATTCTCCGGAGAGATGGAGGTTATTCGCGAGGGGCGGATATCCGAGATGAAAAATTTTGTACTTGTGATGTACGTGGCATTTGCAGTGTTTTTTTTTGTTGTCATTATCATCGACATCGAATTTCTGGGAAAAATATCACACGGAAGCTTTACTACACTCGGAATTGCAAGCGTTGCATTAATCAAAATAATATTTAGTATCGGTATCCTTGTACAGGGAGGAAGTACAGGCTTCATGTCTGGCATCCTTAGGGATGGAAGCATCGGGACAGGATCCTTCCTCGCTGGAGTAACACTTCTCTTATCGGTCGTAATTCTAGCTATTTTCGGGGTGATCTGAATGGCTGATGGCCATCGTCTGCTTGTTAAGGAGAGGCGAGAGGGTGACCTGTCGTTTCGCGAAATCCTTCCCGGCCTAATTTATTCCCATATATACAGAAATGCAGATGATAGACGGATTTCATACGAGATATTCGAGCCCCAGATGAGTCCCGTAGCAGAAGAGGAGTATAGGAAGCGCATAAGTAAAATCATTGAGAGCGGACTTAGTAACGGCACATCGTCCAAGAGGTGGGACTATCTTTTTTCAAGGGAATCTAAACATCCCGCGTCTAACATTCTGGGGGAATCAGACTTAGATGTGGTAGAATATTATGTTAACAGAGATATTTCGAGATACGGAAAAATAACAGGTCTTCTATTGGACCCCGATGTAGAGGACATATCGTGTGAAGGGGCGATTAAACCAGTGTTTGTTTTTATGAAAGCTTATGGTTTTATTCCCACAAATGTGAGTTATGCCACAGAGAATGAACTTAACTTTTTTATTCGCAAGATTGTCCAGGATTCTGGCAAGAATATATCTGTGGCCAGCCCCATCGTGGATAGCACCCTTCCTGATGGGTCGAGAATACAGGCATCTATAGGTGGAGATGTTACGCCAACAGGGCCAGCTTTTTCAATCAGAAAATTCCGGAAAGAGCCACTCACGCCGCTTGACCTTATCGGCCTTGGGACTGCCCCTTCAGAAGTTTTCGCCTATCTGTGGCTTGCGGTAGAATATGGTGCCAATATAATAATAACGGGAGGAACAGCTTCTGGCAAGACTGTCATGCTGAACTCAATTCTACTATTTATCCCGCAGAACCAGAAAATTATCACCATTGAGGACACCAGGGAGTTGAGGTTACCGCACGACAACTGGCTTTCTCTTATTTCCAGAGAAGGGACAGGTCGCGAAACGCGGGCCAATGGCAAGAGATTGGGACAGATAGATATGTTTGATCTCCTCACGGCATCCCTGCGGCACAGACCAAACTATATAGTAATAGGAGAAGTGAGAGGGCGTGAGGCATTTACCATATTCCAAGCCATGTCTACTGGGAGGTATGGACTTGCCACTTTTCACGCTGAAGATATAGACACCCTGATCCATAGGCTTGAATCTGAGCCAATCAATATCCCAAGAAATCTTATAGGCTCCCTGGACGCTGTCATAGTGATGGGCAATTTTGTATATAAGGGAGAAACCAGGAGGAGAGTCAAGTCACTGCTTGAAGTAATGCCTCCAGAGAGTCATAGGGGAGAGTTGACGGTGAATAAAGTCTATTCCTTGAATCATGATGATACCTTCAGCTCTTCCGGGTTCAGTTACCTTCTTCAGAAGATTGGAAACAGGTATGGCATACCGGCATCTGTCATGGAGAAGGATGTACAGATCAGAAAAGGTATTCTGGAATCAATGATCCGAAAGGGATCGACTAACTATGATGAATTTACAGGTATGATTTTCTCATTCTACCACGACAGGGATAAAGTTATAGAAATGTATGGCGTTTGATCATATCTTCGGCCCTTCCCTGGTAAGGCGATTGGCTATGAAGGGTGTGTATATGGTCTGAAGTATGATAGAAATTATAACGATGAAAGAAACTCCAACATAAATTGCCTGGCCGTATTGCAGCAGTAATGGTATGTTGTATTCCCTCCCTATGACAAGCGGTAAGGTGGAAAGAACGACCGATACAACGCCTCTGGGACCAACAAGAGAAATAAACAGCTTGGTCCTGTTGTTTATTGGTTTCTTTGAAATTTTCCTCGAAAATATACTTAAAGACGAAAAAACAGCTGCTGGTCTCGCAACAAAAATTACGCCAAGAGCCAGGGCGACGCCCATTTCCCAATAAACAAAAATGTTTGTCCTCGTAAGTATGCTTCCCAGAAGCAGAAAAATTATGGATTGAGACAGAAATGACAAATTCTCTTGAAATCCTGCTTCTCTGCTCCAGAAAATGCTCTTATCGTTGAAGTTCCCGACTATAGCTCCAGTGGCTATTATTGCGGGGAATGGCGTGATGCCGGAAGCTTCGAGGATAGTAAATTCCAGTATCACAATCCCAAGCATGAGCCCAACTATCAGGCTCTCGAAATTCAGGTATTTGTTCAAATAAATAACGCTGAAACCTATCGCGACGCCTATCACTGATGGGACAGCAATTTGCATAATCAGGAATGAGACTGTTCCCAGATACATGCCCACGTGACTTGCGAAAGTATTAAAGAGTTGGACATCCGGTGACTGTGATGCGACAAATGCCAGTGCAATCGTAAAGAGAATAATACCTAAGGGATCATTGAAAAGGCTTTCCCCTATAAGGGTTCCGGAGATGTCCTCCTTCACGCTGACCCTCCTAAATATTGGTATGAGGCTTGCAGGGTCAGTGGGGGAAATGATAGCTCCGAATATGAATCCAATGATAAACGGGGCGCCTGTCAGTAAGGAAAAAAGAATTGCGGCAATCAGGGCTGTTATGGTTATCCCTAGGGTGTCGAGAATTGCTATAGGAAAGAACTGGCTCCTGAGTACCTTGAGGTCTATATGGTGGCTTTCCGAGTAAAGGATTATGACTATTCCGAGAAGCCCGATACCTACTGTGCCAAATTCGGACATCAGGTACAGGGAAAAACTATTGCTTAGAACCCCTAACATGGGACCAAAAACAATGCCGAGGAGGATCAATATAGGGATATAGGCGATGGTCAATTTTCTCGAAATTGGGATAGCAAAAGCTGCAAGAATGAAAACGAAACTTATCTGATAATACTCATATGCAAATGTTGACACCATTAACCTTATCTTTCCTCTTACAGCATAGACTCAGGTAACCTCCTCTTATGCTCCGAGGCCCTGATTAGCTCGGAGACTCTAGCTTCCTCTTCGTTTGATGGCATTTTCCTGCGGTTGATCAGGTTTTCTATGGCGTTATCTATATCCCTGTATTTAAGCCCTAATTCCGATTCGTCGGTCTGGCC
Source organism: Thermoplasmataceae archaeon (assembly GCA_038729425.1). Classification (NCBI taxonomy): domain Archaea; kingdom Methanobacteriati; phylum Thermoplasmatota; class Thermoplasmata; order Thermoplasmatales; family Thermoplasmataceae; species Thermoplasmataceae archaeon. Next base: position 92,394 of record JAVYSB010000004.1, read on the forward strand.
TTCCCACAATCCTGCACTTGGAGATTTGGAAAGAATGCTCGGCGGAATCTCCAGATACGCAGAAAGATCACGCACTTCGCTTTTAGAAAGGTGAAGGATGGGCTCAAGATCGCATCCTCCGTCCCCGTACTTTGTAAAGTACCCGGTGTAAAACTCACTTTTGTTGGTCGTGCCGACAACAAGGCCATCGTGAATATTAGCTTGATAATAGAGTACGCTCATTCTTATTCTCGACTTTATATTTCCCAGTGCCCGTCTATCACTGATTTTCAATGTGTGAGAAAAGGCAGAAACTATTTCGTGGATATCCACAGTTTGAACAGGAATACCCGTGGCCGAAGAAATCTTTTCTACGTCTATGGCATCAGCTGTTCCGTAAATCCCATCAGGGAGGTAAAAAGCTTTGACTCTTTCCTTGTCGAGAGACAGGGAAAGTAGTTTTAGTACCAGTGCACTATCGATACCACCACTGACCCCGAGAATAGCCTGTTTCTTAGAAACATAGGACCGGATAAATTTCACGATCTTTTGCACTGCCTCAGCAGAAACTGCAGAATTCACAGTATAGCTAATACTGGAAACTCAAATAAATATTTTTGATTATATATTTCAGCAGGTTTGAATGCATATCTGAATACCCGGCTTTGGGTTGTTCACCGGTGAGATCTCTTGTATTCGGCCGCCCTTACCGTGTTCTCCATAATGAGTGTGGCAGTAAGTGGTCCAACGCCTCCGGGAACAGGTGTGATCGCCCTTACAAATCCGTTCAGTTCCTCATAGTTAGCGTCGCCTTTTATACCATTTTCAACAGCATTTATCCCAACATCAACAATTATGCTATTCTCGCTGACATAACTCCGGTCAAGGAAATTTAGTTTTCCAACGGCTGGAACAATGATATCTGAGGCCTTAGTAATTTTCCTTATGTCCGGAGTCTTTGAATGGCAGACCGTAACTGTAAAATCACGGTTTATGAGCATCATTGCAAGAGGTTTGCCGACAATCGGTGACCTGTTGATGATGGCAACACTTGATCCCTGTGGAGGCTTTACGTCAGAAATTAGCTCTACCACAGCTGCTGCCGTGGCAGGGACAAGAAATTCATTCCTCAGGGCAATCATCCCTTGGTTCGTCGCGGTCATCCCATCGACATCTTTGTAAAAGGGGATGTTCTCCACCACCTTAAAGAAATCCAGATGCTTTGGGAGCGGATTTTCAACCATAACGCCGCTCACCTCCTCATCTAGTGAAATGCTGTTGATCTCTTCTATCAGTTTTTCATAGGTTATGCCAACATCAAACTTCTGATGGGAAACCTTAATGCCTATCTTGTTTCCCCTCTTTACCTTAGCTCGCACATATGTTTCTGTTGCCTCATCACTTCCGACCTGAACGAGAAATAGATGTGGGTCTATCCCATGATCCTTCAACGAAGTCACCCGTGCCTTCAGTGATTCAACCATTCTTTCTGCAAGTGGTCCACCAAGGATTTGTTCTGTCAATTCATTACCACCTCAATACAGACTTTATCTCACCGGAAGGTTTTCGTGAAAACAACTCCAGATTTTCAGGCGGAAAGATTCCGGTTATTAGATCGGATAACGAATTTCCATAAACATATTTCCACTTCCTAAGATATTCAATGGCCTTAATATAATGTATCTTGGCAGCATCCACGGTACCCGCAACGGTTATGTTGCGCTCTATGAAGAAGTCTAAATCCTTTCCGTCTATCGAAGCCGGCGCAGCTCTGCCATTGGTTCCAAAGAGAACAAGTACACCGTTGTAGGCAAGGGTCTTCAAGAATCTGAACACTGTTCCTGGGTCCCCGCTGGTATCGATTATCAGGTTGTTTTCATGGTCAATAGCCTTGCCCGGTTCCGTGATGTAGTCAAGGAACTCTATTCCGAAGCTGTGAATTATTTCCAGTTTCCTTGGCTCCAGTGAGTGCCTGTTGATCAAAGTGACGTCAAAACCATATTCTTTGGCAACCATTGCGTAAAGGAAAGCTTCAGATCCTGTCCCAATGACCATGCACCTTTTTCCCTCAAGGGTCGAAAATTCATTTGCGAATACAGATCTCTTTGAAACTATGTCAAAGACCTCAAACCCCTTGACTACATTTTTCAGGGGTTCTGTAAGCACAGCAACGTCCTTGAGTGCCACATCTGGGACTTTAACCAGGTAGTCCAGATTATCGTAAAAATATTCTCTCATGAAACCATCCATCCCAGTTATTCCAGCTTCATGTTTCTTGCCGTCGGAGCAGTTGTCCTGTCTCCCTATCCTGCAGTTTACACAATCACCCGGTCTCCTTACGATGGGTACTACGAGGTCCCCTTTTTTGAACTCATTGCTTTCAGCATAAATTTCTTCGATCATGCAAAGGGACTCATGCCCTAGGATCAGTCTATCAGAACCAGAGGGGTTGTAAGCGAAGGAAAGTGATCCAGAAACAATTCCTCTGTCTGTACCGCAAAGTCCGTTGTAAATGACCTTCAGTTTTACATTTTGCTCCGGTAGTTTTTCAATTGGAAGCCTGTCTATCTTAACTCCGCCACCTGGAGCAACTGTGTAAATTGCTTTTACATATTCCATGGCTTGCAATTTCAAAATGGTATTAAAATGTCGTAGTTCTAATTTAGGTCAGATTTCATATCTGGTGTCCCAATCTTAATCTCTTGGTATCAAGATAGAACTGGTCATAGGGCGTGGGTTCGCTGATAATGGGGATCCTGTCTGAAATCTTTATGTCGTACTTCTGCAGGAAATCAATTTTCAGCGGGTTATTTGTCATAAGTCTGATGGATTTTATCTTAAAGTATTTTATAACATTTACTGCAAAGGTATAATCCCTCTTGTCAGCAGGGAGGCCAAGCATAAGGTTGGCTTCAACCGTATCATAACCCTGATCCTGTAGGCTGTACGCCCTAATCTTGTCAAGCAGGCCAATGCCTCTCCCCTCCTGCCTGAGATAAATTAACATTCCGAAATCCTGTTTCCCAAGGAATTCCAGTGACTTTAAGAGCTGATCCCTGCAATCACATCTCTTTGAACCTAGGACATCTCCCGTAAGGCATTCAGAGTGGATTCTCACAGGCACATTCTCCTTGGAAGTAACGTCTCCCCTTACAAGAACTGCATTCTCTTCATTTTCCTCATCTGAGAACACGTATATTTCAAATAATCCGAAAATCGTCGGCAATTTTGCCTTTGAGTATAGCTTCACCATTTTATTCCTCGAATAAATTGATTTCTGATATAAAAATATGTACAACCATTTTTGTGTAACGTTGCAGTTCATATCTGTTTTTTTAACATGGGGCTTACAGTTGATTGTACAATTTCTCGCATAACACAAATTTTTCCGAGACCCTGAAGATATAGACGTCCCTGAATCCACTGGAATTCTGCTCTAACTCGTTCCTTAGGACATAGTATTCCTTTGGATCTATCTCGAAACGCGGAAAGACCCTTCTTGCCCCTGCACTCTTGAGAGAAGTATCCAGCGTAGAATTGTCACAGATGTCGAGAGTTCTGTAAGTCATCCCGGGGACAGACCTGTCCGGTTCGTTCTTTCCTGTAAGAAGAACTCTCCGCTTGTCTGAAGCAAGGAACTTGCATTCCCAGGTTTCAACTACTTTGTTGACAAGACCTGCATAGACCATTGCGGGATCCACCATGCAGATATACTGCTCAACTGTTTGCGACGATGTTAGATTCATTTTCTGCCTTACTCCGGAGATTATTTGCCCCTGAGGCAAAATCACGGCTCTGGTTTCAGTTTCTTTCAGGTCTCCAAAGTAAAGGGTAAGCCGATTCAACACACCGTTCACTGAAGCATATTCAGTCTCGGCATTTTTCGGTAAACGATCAAGCCGGGTCTGTGGGGGAATATCGAACGCGAATTTGTTTGTAATGCCAGCCAATCGCTTCATAACGTCTTCTGGTGGAGGCACAAGATCGTCGAGTCTTCTCTCCACAGCAGTGGATGGCCTGAGTGGATCAGAGAAAAATACTGCATTAGACGTTAACTCCGAAGTTTCAACTGGCCACTCCTTGTTCAGAAGTTCAACATTTTCGATTCCGTATGCCATGGCATTTAGCACAGATTCAAGATGTCTTATGCGATCCCTTTCAAAACCTATAACTTTATTGCTCTTAGAGAAAAATATTGCCTGCATTCCTCCGCCTGAACCAATATCGAATATGACCTCTCCGTGAATTCGTTTGGCCCGATAAGTTCCAACAATTTCAGGAGTTGAATACCTGGCGCTGTAATGATCAAGCCACAACCTGTCACCCAAAGAGAATTTTCCTCTTGTACTTATTCTGGACTGAGCTATCTCGATCAGGAAGGCAGCATTAACCTGATTCCTTCTTTCAAGTTCTCTCCTGATTCTGGAGTTGCTGAACCCGCTGTCCAGCATCTTCATAATTTCATTTATTCTGTCATCAATTTCCGCTCGAAAACACGCATCCCTGACTGCCGTTTCCAGCATACTCTCTATATTGTGCTTCAATTCTGACTGGTTATACGTTTCGCTCTATTAATTAGATAGTTACGATATCGTGAAACGTTAACAGATCGTTCATTAAGACCCAGTGATATCTAATCTACGGAAGAATTAATAAAAGTTCAAACGGTCATGTGTCAATGAAACTGGTCAGGGTTGGGAAGGTCAAAGAGGTATACGACGAAGGGGAGACGCTTCTGTTCAAGTTTACAGACAAGATATCCGTGTTTGACAAGATTATACCATCGAGGATACCTTTCAAGGGGGAATCGCTGTGCAGGACCTCGGAATTCTGGTTTAGGACTGTTGCACAGCAGGCTGGAGTTGAAACGCACCTTATTGAAAAAGTATCACCAATAGAAATGAGGGTAAGGAAGTTTACCGTCCCCGAAGGAAACGGCAACATTTTTTCAGTTAACTTTCTCATCCCGTTGGAATTTGTTGCAAGATATTATTTAGCTGGTTCACTGTATGACAGGGTGGCAGAAGGCAAAGTTGCGCTTTCTGAAATTGGATTGGCAGGCAAGCCGGTTTATGGTCAGAAACTTGATGATCCGTATCTCGAGGCAACTACCAAATTTGAAAGGTTTGACAGACCATTGAATAAGAGTGAAGCGCTGGAGATAGGCGGATTAAGAAATGAGGAGCTTTCAGAAATCTTCGAGTATATCCTTAAAATTGACAGAAGGATAGAGAAAAGAGTCGGATCAAATGGCCTCATCCACGCTGATGGAAAGAAAGAATTTGCGCTTGGGGATCACAGGCAACCGGTCATTGTAGATACTTTCGGAACAGCTGATGAAGACAGATTCTGGGACAGAAAAGAGTACGAAAATGGCAGGATAATAGAACTCAGCAAGGAGTCTGTCAGACAGTACTATAGGTCAAACGGATATCATGATAAACTTTATGAGGCAAGGTCTAAAGGAACAAAAGAACCTGACATTTCAGCCCTTCCTGAAAATCTCATAAGCCAGACGAGCGATCTCTACCGTAGCCTCTTCACCAGGATCACAGGGGAAAAATGGTAAAAATTATGGGAAATAATGATAGCATTACTGGATGCCGAGTTCAACCTGATTTTCCACGTAATGCCAGAGTTGGTGCTCGATTTCGTATGACCAAAGAGCCTCCGGCACTTCTATGAATGCAAGTGCTCCAGCAATAAAGAAAGTCTCAATGGCGGCTATTCCAAGGTCCATCAACCATGCACTGACCCCAATTTTAACCTTGAAATCACTCTGGTCCCCTTCAATTATGATAGTAAACGCCCTGTCCATAGCTAGAATGGTTCTGAAAACCCCACCCTTTTTTGCCTGAATTATGATTCCATTCGGGTGTTTCGCTGTCTGTGTCTTGAAGTGCTCCTCGTTGAAGAATTCGACAATAAGCTGACCTAGCTTATCAAGGTTGACATTCTTCCCATAATATTCACGTATCGCAGTTCTCATGGCAAGGATAAGGAGTAATATTATAAAAACTAACTTGGTCTGGAAGTGGGATTTCGCGAAAACCAGAAAACTTAAATGCAGGATATCTATTTAGTATTGATATCTATGCCAGAGTCAAAGAAGCAGATCAAGGATGAAAAAGAGCAGGGAACTGAAGATGAAACCGTCCAGAACATCTCAGTGAAGGGAATCAGAAAGGACGTATACGACAAGGTTTCTCAGATTGCCAAGGCAACAGGTAAAACCCTTGGCGAAGTTACAAATGAAGCTTACAAGTCAATGATAGGAGCTTTTGACGGGCTTGGGAACATATCACGCAATTTCAAGCAAGGACTTGTTGGTGGGATGGCAAAGTACATAGAGAACATAAAGAACGTAGACATCTCTGGAAAGGATTTGGAAGAAATAGGCCATAAGACAGTTTTCAAGAATATTGATACCCTCACTTTGACAGATGTTAATGACGAAACGTTCGACAAATACGTTGACGCGATTATCAACGTAAAAAAAGTCATCATTCCAGCTACGCTGAGGAAGTCTAGGGTTATACTGAAGTGCAGCTATGTTGATGCCATTGAATTGGGTAAATAACCCATACTATTTCTTTTTCAGAACTGAATAATATCTCGTAAGAGACCTGTGCTGGGGAACCGCAATGGCGGACTCAATGCTGAACATATTGTCCGTGAGCTCCAAAAGCGAAATATCTCCCACGACGACCGCGCATCTCCCCCCGTCCTTTAAGACATCGTGGAACACTTCGAATGCTTTCTTATAGAGGTCCTTTACCGACCTTCCATTCAGTGTGGAATTCCTCCCATAAGGCATATCGGTAGCTATTCCATCCACTTTACTGTCTAACTTCAGATCAAAAATATCACTGTTTATAATAGTAGCTTCAGAATAGCCAAAATATTTAAGATTCAGGCGAGCCCCCATGACCATCCCTAGTGATGAGTCGCTTCCAATTATTCGTCTTCCCATGATCGCAGCTTCGATCAGTATCCCTCCTGTTCCGCAGAATGGGTCAAGAAGAGTTTCGCCAGGTTTCGTCATTGTTGTGTTCACAAGATATATCCCGAATTTAGGATGAAGTGAAACGGGAGAAAAGAACGGCCTCATGGGAGCCCGTCTCTGTTCCAGAGACTTTTTGTCTCTTTCATATATCTGAATGGTGAGATACCAGTGTTCCGCGCAGATAACGCGAACTACAAAATCGTAGTTCTTGAATGAAATCCTGCCTTCAGACTTGAGAATTGACCCAATGTATGACTCATTATATTTCTGAAGAGTATTTCTTACTCTTTTCATCCTGACAAAGTATTTCCCACCTGGAAGCACACCGCTATCAAAATGTTCAGGGGAGTCTACCTCCTGAAGGATTTCATCCACAATATTGACAAACGCTGATAATCTGGTTTTTTCCCAGTTTCCCTCAATGATTGTAATATTACCTATTTGATCAGTTACGGAGAATTCCCCGTAGTTGGTGCTGATGGATGATATCTCATTCCTTACCAGCTCCAGATTCAGGGAACTGCATTCAAGAATATATCTGGGCATTTACCGCTTATGAAAATATCAGTTTTTCTTGGTCTCTTTTGCGAGGTCTACTGCAAGATTCTCATATATCTTGCTCAATTTCTTGATCGATCTCTTCACAGCAGCCTGAGGTTTGCCGGTTTTAACCTTCACATAAATCTGGGGGTTATCTATCACCGGATGTTTGATATAATAATGTGACTCCTCAACCTGATCATCGTGAAGGAGTTCCTCGACAATAGGTCTCAGAAGAGCATTGTCGTAATTTAGCATTTCTAGCGTCATGGAGTCTTTGTCTCTTTCCACGACCCTAAATTTAGGATCCATATACCTCCATTTATCTCGTATATATTATGGTTCTTTTATCGTTCAGTCGAGTGACCATCAATTTCAATTCTCAAAGAATTACCATTTCGCATTCTTTCATCCGCCTCTTTTTTTTAAGCAATATCAACGATATGGCCTCTAATGCTGATAACGGATGGTACTAGAACGCCAGGCAATCCTACACAGATTAATTTCGGAGTGGATGCAATCCTTCAGAATGATATTTTCTCATTTTGCAGAGCATGGCCAGGATCTCCAGCTCTTTACCATGATCTTAAATATGTGTAATATTTGTAGTCCCCGAGGAGGTGCACGTATGTCATTTGTAATCAAAAGACGAGATTTTGATGACGACGAGGATGAAGACTACGACGATGATGATTAAATCATGCTTCTTCTGGCTGGCATTGTCTGTCGAGGACAATGACCCCGGAAATTTATAACATATATTGTGCAGGAAAGATTGAATTGGACACATTTGATCTGTTAGACAGGCGTATCATTGAAATGCTTTCGGGCAGGGGCATTCTACATCCCACTGCCCCCCAGTCAATGGCTATGGAACCAATAATTAATGGAAAAGATGTTCTCCTGCTTTCCCCGACCGGGAGTGGAAAAACTGAAGCGGCTATGCTTCCGTTAATGCATCTGCTGCTGAGAGATAACCCTCCTCCAGTTTCTATACTCTACATAACGCCTCTCAGAGCCTTAAACAGGGATATGCTCCAGAGGCTCATGGACTACGGAAAGAGCCTTAATATCTCCGTGCAAGTACGACATAGTGACATTGGACCTGCGGAAAAGCGGCAGATTCTCAAGAATCCTGCCAGCGTGCTAATAACTACTCCCGAGTCACTGCAGATAATGCTCAATGGAAAAAATCTGAGAGAAATCATTCGAAACGTGAGATACGTGATTGCTGACGAACTTCATGAACTCGCCCAGAATGAGCGAGGTTCGCAGTTTTCGATTGCCTTACAACGTTTAAGGAAGCTTACGGGAGGATTTCAATCAGTAGGGCTATCTGCAACAGTTGGAAACGCGGAGGAATTGTCTCGCATGCTTGGAAGCTCTGCAGAGGTCGAAATCATAAAGGTTCCTGTGGAAAAAAGAATGGATGCGCTGGCGGTTATACCTCCTACCTCTAACAAGTCTGCAGCCGAGATAATGGGATGCGATGAACAGTACGCAGGCGCGATTCTCCATATCTGGAACTTGATTGAAAGAAATCCTGGAACCATCGTATTTGTAAATACGCGGAGTATTGCCGAAGACATTTCATTCCGGATCAGGCTGCTGGTGAAAGACCCTCCGATAATGGTTCACCATGGATCTCTGTCCCGCGATACCAGGGAAACAGCCGAGCGTGATTTCAAGAGCGGAAGGATAAGGGCGATTATCTCCACGTCATCGCTTGAACTGGGCATAGATATTGGACTAGCCAATCTGGTGATACAGTTCAACTCCCCAAGACAAATCAACAAGATGCTGCAAAGGGTGGGGAGATCTGGGCACAGCCTTGATCTGGTCTCCGTTGGAGTTATAGTGTGTACCGATGTGATAGAACTCGAGGAAGCCCTTGCTATCATTGAACAAGCTAAAACAAGGAATCTCGAGGACATCCTGATCATGAAAAATTCTCTGGCAACAATTGCAAACCAGATAATTTCAGAAGTTCATTTTGCTAAGGAACTTGACGAGAACCAGTTATTTGAAATGGTAAGGTCGGCATATCCATTCAGAACTTTGTCGCGAGAGGAGTTTATCTCCTTGCTTCTGTTCTTAGCTAAAGTGAGGAAAATATGGTATGATCCACCAGCTATCCGCAGGAGATCTGGAACACTAAATTACTATCTGGAAAATATCTCCATGATACCCAGCGAAAAAAATTACAGGGTAATTGATCTAGTTTCAAGAAAATTCATTGGCACGCTGGATGAAAGATATGTGGTGAATGAGATTGAACCAGGTAGTTATTTTGTTATCAAGGGGTCGACCTGGAGGACAGTCAGGATTGATGAGGACCGAATATTCGTTGAGGCATTTCCGACGGTGGCAATAGCGCCAAAGTGGTCGGGCGAGGATATTCCAGTCCTCCCTAACGTTACCAGGAAAATATCTGAGATGAGGGAAAAACAGTTGGTTCCATTCTACACAGACGATTATTCTAGAGGGATCCTTAAAGAGTGGTATGCAAATGATCTCGCGCTTGACAACCGCGTTATTATTGAAACAAAGAATGGAGAGGTCATAATACAGATTATTCTCGGCACCAGGGCTAATTTTGCGCTTGCTGAAATAATCACTAGCTTCCTCTCGTCGATGACCAGCCAGAGCGTTGAAATGGATTACTCGCCGTACCACGTTTATGTAAGGTGTTCGAGGGTGATAACCGCGGAGGAAATAAAAAGAGTGATTCTGGGAATTAATCCTGACATGCTTGAAAAATATATAGAGGGGGTTGCGCGGAGATCAAGGTTTTTTAACATGGTATTTCTCTACGAAGCCAAGAAATTCGGGGTTATAAGTAAGGATGCCGACATGAGCCGCATTCGGTTCGAAAAAATCGTGGATGCCTATAGAGAAACTCCCGTCTATATGGACTCCGTGAGGAAACTGATCACCAATTATATGGATATCCCCTCCCTGCGTGCATTCCTCCTGAATGCTGGTTCAGTTGATTTTGTGCTCAGAAACAGTATCTCAAACTCTTCAGGAATATTCCTTCGGCATTATTCGGAGAAGGTACTTCCACTAAAACCGACAAAATCCATATTGGAGTCCGTTAAAAAAAGACTGATGAATGAGGAAACCGTTCTTTACTGCACTTCCTGTGGCAATGTGAGGACCCTTAAGATAAGCGAGATAACTTCCATAAAGTGCCCCGCTTGTGGGAGCTACCTTGTGGCATCGCTGTCTAGATACGACAGGGAAGAATTGGACACGATCAATAAGAGCAAGGAGGACAATCCGAAAATAAGAAGAAGGATATCTAAAAATGCGCATCTTGTGAGAGAACGTGGCATGACTGCGATAATGACCATGGCTGCCAGAGGAATAGGAGCCGAGACAGCCTCTAGAATACTTGAGGTTTCCTATCACAGTGATGAAGATATGATAAGGGCTATCCTAAACGCAGAAATAGAATTCGCAAAGAACAAGAGATTCTGGGACTGAGGGTAGTGCAATGATTTTCAAAAAGGGAACTCCGGAAAAAACAATGCAAATCATTGATGCATACATAGGAAAGAATGAAAAAGTTCCCATCATTGTTGAGGGTTCAAGGGATATGGAAGCCCTGAGGAAAATAGGGTTCAGGGGAGAGGTTATTGTCTTCAACGCGGGGCTTAGTATAGTTGCGTTTGCGGAAGCGATTGCAAAGGAACACGACAGGGTGGTTGTACTGTTTGATTTCGATCGCAAGGGAACCAGTCTTAAAAAACGTTTATCATCTATACTGACCCCAATTATTTCTGATGTGGATTCTGCTTTATGGGTTTATATCCGGGAAAATCTGCCCATAAGAACGGTGGAAGAGCTACCATCCATATTTGACACAGTTCAAAACGCTGTGAAGACCGGTATCACTAGAAGAAAGCAGCGTGAGATGAAATAAAGATTTATTCTATGCCGGATTATCCCGGTATTGTCATCAAACATAAAGATCACATTTTTCGGGACCGGGGGATCATGGCCTTCTCCAGGCAGGAACTTACCCGCAGTGGGAGTCCAGGTCGACGACCGTCTAAATCTCTTTGACTGCGGGGAGGGAACACAGAAGCAGATTATGAAGAGCAATTCTTCATTTATGAAAATCGAGAATATCTTCATCACCCATTTTCATGGGGATCACTTCATCGGCATGATCGGGATGATACAGAGCATGTCGTTCAATGGCAGGGAAGAACCGCTTAATATCTACGGGCCAAAGGGAGCAATTCACATGGTCATGAATGCGCTGAATGTTGGATACTTCCGCCTGAATTTTGATGTAAATGTTGCGGAATTGGATTCAGATCGAACTTACGATTTTGGGGATTTTGTCATCAGAACAAAACAGAACGATCACCCGGTTCCAGCAATATCATATAGCCTGGAAGAGAAGGACTTAGTAAAAATAGACAGGGAAAAGGCGGAAATGGCTGGCTTTCCGGTGAGGAGGCTTGAAGAATTGCGAACAAAAGGCATTCTTGAAATAGACGGCCGGATATTCCGGCTCGAAGAGGTTAGCGCAGGAATAAGAAAAGGAAGAAAGATTGTATATACAGGAGATACCAGACCCATGGACAACATGGCGGAATTCGCCAGGAACGCTGACGTCCTCATTCACGATACAACAACCGATTCGTCATTCGAGCCGAAAGTGAACGAGTTCGGGCACACTTCTTCGAGACAGGCAGCTAAAATCGCTGCTGAAGCTGCTGTCGGACGACTTTATCTATTCCATTACAGTCCGAGGATAGAAGATATTGGAAAATTGCTGGAAGAGGCCAGGTTGATCTTCCCGCAAACATACGCCAGTATGGAGCTCATGGAATATAACGTGCCGGTGAACAGACAGTGAAACAGTTCACTGCAAAGGTAGCCCAAAGTCTTTGGATCTCATCTTCCTGATGGAACGATCGAAAACAAGCGTAAAGGTGATCGCCATGATTATGGTAGCAAAAATAGCGACGGAATAGTCAGTTGTGTCCAGAAATCCCTTGGATAGCGCTATGGACGCAATTATTATGCCCACAGCTCCTCTGCCTCCAAAAATTCCAAGGGAAACCCTTGGGGTAATATCCTTCATGTATCTTTTTGAGAACTGGTAGGCTGCAAACCCACCGATTAATGCAGTAGCTATCACAAGAAACACGAGAAGTGGAATAGTGGAAAGAGGTATTAGGCTCATTTGGAGGCCTGATATGCTGAAAAAAAGAGGGATGAAGAAACTTGAATTGATTCTTTGAAAGGTTCTCTTCAGCATCCCATAAGTTTCTTCTCCCACAGAGTTCTTGTGGATGATAAGACCAGAAAAGAATGCTCCAAGGACAAACGTTATGCCAATATACTCGAAGAGAGATGAGAATGCAAGCCCCATCATTATAACAATTGCAAAAATTATGGCTTCTTTCTGGCTCCCGTTTAATCTGGTGAACCCTCTGACAAGATGTTCGGACTTTAGTTTCACGATCATGTCAACAAAGTAAAGTACTACCAGAAAAATTGCAAACGCAGCAGTATCAACCATTATATCTAACGATGACCGATGGAATGAAACCAGGATTATGAAAGCGACTGCATCGCTCATAGCTACGCCACCAAGCAACCTCAGTCCATCTTCCATCTTGATCAGTCCAGATCTTACGAGCAATACGGAAGTTATGGAAATTGACGGGATGCTTACAGAAAGGGAAATGCTCACTGCTTCAATATACGGTAGCTTGAAAATGTAAAAAGAACCAAGAGACATCACCAGAAACGGAACTAAAAACGATGTCACCGCAAAACCAGTTACGTACTTGATATTCTTTGAAAATATGTCCGATGAGGCTTCTATACCTATCTGGAGTATGATAAAGAATAATGCCAGTGTACTCAATGTGGAGAGTCCCGATGTGGGAGATACGATGCCAGTGACCGCTGGGCCAAGTATTATTCCTGCTATAATCGCGCCAACGACTTCCGGGAAACCAATAACGTTGAACAATTCCCCTAATCCTATCCCTACAACAAGTAGGAGAAGTATTGCTGTTATTAGATCAAGCATCAAATCCTCCATAGTCCATTGAATATAAATAATTCCGAAAAACGACTCTTTTTGAGTCAAGACTTTTTCTGGTCGTCACAATCGCGAAAATTGGCACAACCCCAAAAATTCGGTTGAAGTTACTATGCAGTGTGAATATCATGTGAAAGCCAGCTTTGAAAGGTTTCCCTCGGCGTTTGTCCAACGTTAATGGGAAGCAAAAATCACACACTGAGCCCTAGAAATAGCACAGCAGCCTTGAAAAACATGGGAGTGGCAGCTCCCTGTCTCAGACAGTGTGTTGACGTAACCTGAAGTAGCCTTCTGTAGCACATTAAGCCAAACTAAATCCTGACAAATAGGTCAAGGGTAGAGGGTACAAGCTACTTTCTGTCACTCCTTTCAGGGATATCGGTAACAATACCTACCTGATCCTGAAAGTTCCCAGAACGCATTTCGTAAGTCATCTCCGGCAATGTGGACATCCTAGTGAAAACTATCTGGGCTATTGGCTTTCCAACTGTAATGACGACAGCCTCGTCGGAAGCGTTATAAAGGGTCAAGGTCAGCACCCCGCGAAAACCGGAATCTACAAGCCCAAAACTTCCTAAAATTCCCTTTCGGCAGAAAGACGACTTTAGCCATATCTGTCCGGTTATTCCCGATCTAATCCACAGTTTCTCCATTGTGGATATCCAGAAGAGTGTCTTGGGCGGGACCACGTCAATGTTGCCCTTTCCGCCCTGTATCTTCAGATCCCCAACGGTGAGGTCATATCCATTCGGGGTAAGCTGTTCAGGCCTGAAATCACTCACTATGAGTTCTCCGTTTGATACCATCGATTTAATTTCCCTGTCTGAGATCATTCACCTACCACATGAAAAGGGTAGTAAATATTGTTCCGTTTAGACCATAAACCAATAATAGATCAGATTTTGGGAACCCCGCTACCTTTCCACTCTCCAACGCCAAACCTGTTTAGCAGAACATATAGAACGATCGCAAGAACAAAGGAAACATAATAGCTAAGATCTACCCCGTTCAACGCAACAGCTATTGGGCCGTAAGGAAAACCAGAAGGAGCCATAAATGGAATGGAGGCAAGAAGCGCTACACAATATGATATTATACCAGAGAAATTAAAACTCCTGAATTTCGCCTCAGAGAGTTTCCCGCCTCGATTTACGATGAAAAAGTCAGCTATCATCACTCCGAGCCACGGGGTAATCCAGTAGTCAAGAAGATAGAGGAATGTTTCGTAAGAGTAATTGAAACCATTGAGAGCAGAAATCAGGGAAAGTATCACCACTAAGGCGGACATTACAACAACCACTGTTACCCTGTTTACTTTCAAGCCCGCGGCCTTGATAGACAGAGAATTTGAATAAAGATTGATCGAGTTTGCTGCAATCCCCCCAAGGACAACTCCAATCAGGCCAAGATCAACAAAATTTCCCATGATGGGAGACAGAGCCCTGAAAGGATTATCTGCGGAGGCCATTCCTGAACCAATAGCAACCAACATCCCCGTAATCTCAAGCCATAGAGACGCTGTAAAACCACCAATGAACGTGTAAGTGAACGTCCTGGATGGTTTCGTGGAGGAGCTTATGTATCTTGAGTAATCTGAAGCATATGGCCCCCAGCTCATTATGTAGGAAAAAGACAGGGCAAGAACCACGCCGAATTGGGTAAAGGTTGAAAACGACGCTGAGGGAGCATATGAGATGGTGAAATTCATCTTTGCGAGGGAGAAATAAGTCACTACAACAAATAGTATTCCAAGAAGGTACGCCATTAAGTGTTCAAAACCATGAATGAATCGCTGCCCAAAGTATGCAGATAGCGCTACCACTGATGTGATAAGGATCACAGAGTAAACAAGGATTGCGCCATTTACCAGCAAACTTAGCGCAAACGCGGCAAGTATGGTATTAATGGTCAACCATCCAGTAGTATTCACCCACTGAAGCAGGGACATAACCGTAGATCCCCTGCTGCCAAAGGACCGTTTTCCCGTGACCATCTGAGGCACGCGGGACTTAGGTCCAATGGAACTCATTAATCCAAGAAGGGATGCTCCCAGCAAATTACCAATAACAAGTGCAACCACTGTTGTATACACTCCAAAGCCCAAAGAAATTGGGATAAAGCCCAGAACGAAATCTCCAATAGTCAGATTGGACCCAAACCAAAGGAAAAACAGCGACGAGGGTTTTGGTCCCTTGGCATTTTCCGGAACGGCCTGGACATCAATTTTCTCCCTGAACCTTTCGCTCTCACCTAACACTTGTTCGGTCACAGTAAAGGGATACGCTCAGGATATAAAAAAATAGCCATTGCTGCTCTCTCTTTATATAGTGGGCCAAACGGTGTCACTATACTCAACAAGCGATGCAAAAGGGGCAGATTTTCCACAGATAATAGAAGTCAAGGTTTTAATACGAATCACGTTTTTCATATAAGTGAACCAGACTCTCAAGGTTGAAGCAGTTCTTTATGCAAGTAATAAGCCATTAACTGTCAGGGATATTTCCGGGGTCCTTTCCATTCCTGCAAAAGAGGTGTCCAAGGAAATCAAGAAACTTTTGAGGGAGTATGATAAAGGGGAGACTTCAATTACTATTGTGAAAATCGGCAACAGATACAGAATGCAGTTGAGAGAGGATTACCTAGACATCGTGAATGCAGTTTCTGAACCAGAACTAACAAACCTAGAGCTTTCCGTGATGGGCTTTATTGCAGCAAACCCATCCTGCCGTAGAGGAGATCTTAGGGATAAATTTGGGGACAGGTATGCAATCCCTCTTGAGAGACTGAAGGACATGAAATTGGTGCATTCCAAAAGATACAGGAATACTGAAATCCTGACCACAGGAAAAAAGTTCTTCGAGTATTTTGGGATCGACAGAACAAGCCTGGAAAAAATGCTTGGGAAAAAGTCGAAACAGGGGATTGGGAGTGAATTTAATGAATAAAATACTTCTTGTTGGAGCTGGTGGAAGGGAAGATGCCATCGGTAGAAAACTCGTTGAAGGCGGGACACAGTTATATTGTGCAGCAAAGAACTTAAATCCATCGCTGAAGAAAATATCAAAAGAATACAAGGTAGTCAATGAGCTTGATTACCAGAGCATAATTCAATTCGCAAAGGACATGGGTGTGGACCTGCTCTTCGTTGGTCCTGATCCTGTGCTGGATACCCCGCTTGTTGACACTGCCGAGGAATCTGGAATCTCGGTAGCATCGCCGTCCAGACAGGCTGCGAGGATAGAGACATCCAAGGAATACATGAGGGAATTCATAGGGAGAAATGGCATCCAAGGGAACATTTTTTCCAAGATATTCAGGGGGAAGCCCGAAGTGGCAGAATTCATGAGATCTGATGACAGAGAATTTGCCGTGAAACCAATAGGCCTAACAGGCGGGAAAGGAGTGAAAGTGATGGGGCTTCAACTTGACAGCAGAAGTTCCGCAATCGCTTATGCCCAGGAGGTAGTAGAAAAAGACGGGAAAGTATTGCTGGAAGAGAGAATATCCGGCGAGGAATTCTCACTGCAATTATTCTCAGACGGAAAACACGTATCCTCGATGCCGCTTGCGCAGGATTATAAACGCGCGTATGAAAACGATGTTGGCCCCAATACCGGTGGGATGGGATCGATCACGGACGCAGATCACAATTTGCCATTTATAAGCCCTGGTTGCAGGGATGAAGCACTGATTATAATGAGAAAGATAGCGGAAGGGATGAGAAGAGAGGGTACACCGTTCCGTGGTATAATGTATGGGCAGTTCATGCAGGTTGGATCTGAGCCTAAAATAGTGGAGATAAACGCTAGATTTGCTGACCCCGAGGGAATAAACGTTCTTACTCTCCTGAGAGATGACCTCTCAGATATTCTATTCAGGATTGCAGGTTCGAACCTGAGAAGCAATATTGACTTCGAGTGCAAAGCTTCCACGCTTAAGTATATTGTTCCGATCGGTTACGGCTCCAACCCTCAGAAAGGGACGCTTCAAATTAATTTGTCAGGATTGCCTGAAAACCTAAGCATTTATTATGCCGCTGTTTCAGGTACAATGGAACGGGTAGAAATGAGCAATTCCAGAGCCCTTGCAGTTATTGCAAAGGGTGACACCATAGAGGAAGCATCAGACCTGGTGGAATCCAATCTGTTCAGGGTAAACGGCAATTACTATGTCCGTCATGATATAGGTTCTAGGAAATTCATGAAAGAAAAAGCGAAGTCGGTTGTTCACTGAGTCTTTATGGTACCAAGTATTCTTGGCACTGAGGTGTTGGAACAGACTGCAAGCTCAGTTCCTAAGGGGAAAAATGGGCGATCTAGAGTTATTTCATCACCACTTCTGAAGCCCCTAGAGTACCTCATCTGATCACATAGGAATATTTCATTTCCACTTATATTCTTATTAGCTACACTTCTGTGGAAGCTTATGTTTCCGCTTATTCTGGTTAAAGCTGGGAGTTTTGTAGAAGTGAGCAGGAGCCCCCTCTCCATATCATCAACTTCTATATTTTTTAGGCCCAGGCCAACCCTTGACCCTGTGGGTGCGTCATCGACGTCAACATCCTGCATCTGTATTGACCTCACCTGTACCTGTTTTTCTAATCCGGAGGCAAAGAGGTTCTGGTGCTTCGATACAGTCCCGCTCATGACAAAGCCAAGCGCAACAGTACCAACGCTCTTTACCTTGAAGAAATGGTCAACAATGACCACGGTATCTCCATCCGGTCGTTTCATTGGAGACCCTGAAATATCGCTCATTAATTCCACGGGTGATCCCTTAAAGAACTTGTATTTTGATGCAACGGTGTTATCTATGAGCTTCCTGACAGTGGGCAACTTGCTTTCGTCCTTAAGCATAATGTAACCGTGCTGTTTTTTCATCAGGTCAAGGGAGATTATCACTTCCCCAAGGTCACGATTAATTTCGTCTATTCCGAGAATAACAACGTCCGCGGGAAACATTGAGTCCGTAAGTGAAGACATTTTTTCAGGGAATCTGGAAGGAACGAGAAATGTCAGCACATTATCGCCATCCTTGCGGTTATAAAGTGTTATATCACTCTCTGTTCCTTTCTTCGCAACTTCTCTTATAATATCAGGAACGTTGTAGGCAAAAACGCTGATAGCCTTCATAGAGATTTCAATATAGCCGATGAATATAAAAGGGTATCAATTGTCTTTTCCGTCTATTTTCTCCCTTATTACATTATAAAGAAGTTCTATGCAATAATCTTTGGTGTCTGGAAGCTCGGTCCGCACGTATCGAAGACCATGTTCACGAACTGAATTTCCAAATTCCAGGTCAAGATCGTAAAGAACCTCAAGATGCGTGTACAGAAATCCAATAGGAACGGTAATTATCTTGGTCTTTCTGGCAGTTTCAACAGTTTTCAGTGCGTCATAAATGGACGGCTCTAGCCAGCTGTCCCCGTATTTCCCCCTGCTCTGGTATGCAGTTATATATTCGGTTATTCCTGACATTTCTGAAATCTTCCTGGCAGCGTCCTTAAAAGCCTGATCATAATCATTCTCATCAATGAGAGAATTCGGAAGGCTGTGGGCGGTGAACAGCACCAGCGACTCAGGCTCATTGAAAGTTTCCACTTTATGAATGATATCAGCCCACATCCTTATGAATTCATCCCTGCCACTTATACCATTGACCACTGTGAGATTAGTCTGAGGCGCAATTCTCTCCACAATCGTCGTCAGAGGATCTACATAGGAATCAATTACATTGTGTGAAGGGAACGGGAAAAGGGGGACAGCAATAATGTCTCTGTAACCCTCTTCTGAAATATCCTTGACGACCTCAGATATCCACGGTTTCCAGTGCTTATTTCCAAGGAAAATTCCTATGGTTTTCTCTTTCATTCTATTTTTAAGCTTTGATATCATTGAATCCAAAATTGCATTGGACGGGGAGATTGCATTAACCATTCTGTATTTCTCAGTGTTTTCATGAACCGCATACTCAGGGACAGGCCTGCCGTGGTAGATCCCCTGCAGATATGGATAAACATCATCCATGCTCGTTGGGCTTCCGTATGCCATGAGAAGAATTGCTGTTTTCATGAACGTCGCCTGAAACTGTGCACCTCTTCAACAATATATCTTAGGGTCTTAAAATCAGTGGTTGGAAGTACCCCGTGCCCAAGGTTAAAAATATAATCTTCTTTGCCAGAGATGTCATTCAGGATCATCCTGCTTTCGCGCAAGGCACTTTCTAAATTTGAAGCTGCAATCGCAGGGTCCAGATTCCCCTGGAGACCTACACTTCCGCCAGTTTCTCTCTCTATGCCGCTGAGCCTGGTCCTCCAATCTACACTCAGGAAATCAAACCCGCATTCCGAAGCAGGTCCCGCAAGGCCGCCACCCGATGTCGTGAAGTAAATGGTTTTTGTAAGGCCAGTAATTTCAGACGCAATTTCCTGAAGATACGGCTTAATCAGGTTAGTGAACTGGTAAGGCGAATAGAATCCAGCCCAACTATCAAAAATCTGTACGGCAACTGAACCTGCTGATATCTGAAGTTTTAGCAGGTCAATTACCATCTCGGTAAGCTTTGCCATATTCTCTTTAAACGAGGCTTCGTGTCGCAGTGCGTACTTCTTGGTCATGGCAAGCTCACGGTCGGCGCCGTTCGCAACGACGTATGAAAGGAGTGTTACCGGTCCGCCGGCGAAGCCTATTACTGGTGTTTCTGGATTGTGTTCACTGAATTTTTCTATTACTTTGTTCAGAGGATATTTCATCATTTTTCTATCAAATGTGTTGAGTTTCAGTTTTCCATCTGCTTCCCTCTGTCCGCTGAGCAACGGACCAACACTCTCCTGGAAATCCACTGAAATTCCCATGGATTCCAGGGGCAGTAGGATATCAAAGAAAACAATGGCTGCATCAACCCCGACTTTAGTTACAGGCTCTTTCATGATTTCAGCTGCAACTTCCGGATTTATGCAGATATCCTTTATTGACATCGTTTCTCTTGCCTTCATATAGCCGGGAAGATAACGGCCAGCCTGCCTCATGAACCATACTGGAATAGTATCGGGGATGTTCCCAAACATTAGTTTCCTAAAGGAGTTCAAAGGTCACCAGTCCTCACGGATGAATGCAAACAACTCAAGGTTTAGTCCTTCTGATTGTTCTGGGGAAGGGAATAGCATTCCTTATATTGTCAAGCTTGCAGATCCACATTATAGCCCTGTCTAGCCCAAGCCCGAATCCGGAATGCGGGATACTTCCGTACTTCCTGAGGTCTATATACCAGTAATATTCTTCAGGGTTCAGGTTGAATTCCTGCATTCTTCCAAGTAACTCATTAAGATCCCAGATTCTCTCACTGCCGCCAATTATCTCACCGTATCCTTCAGGGGCCAGAAGGTCATGGCATAACAACTCTCCGGGGTTTTTGGGGTCCAGTCTGAAGTAGAATGTTTTAAGCTCTTTCGGATAGTGAGTAACGAAAACAGGGCGATCAAAATGAACCATAATCTGTTTTTCTTCATCAGATCCAAGGTCGTCTCCATATTTGATTGCCATCCCAAATTGTTGGGCTCTTTCTATCAATTCGGAATATTTCATCCTGAGGAACGGCTGCATCCAGTGCCTCAGGATCTCTGGATCCCTTCCTATTATGCCCAGTTCTTTTGTGTTTACTTCCAGAACACGCTGGATGATGAAATGAATCATTTTCTCCTCAATGTCCATCATCTGGTCATTGTTTATCCAGGCCACCTCTGCTTCTCCGTGCCAGTATTCTGTTAGGTGCCTCCAGGTTCTAGACTTCTCAGCCCTAAAACTGGGAGATATGGTGAATACCTTTTCCAGCCCAAAGATCATTGTCTCAAGATAAAACTGGGCACTCTGGGTCAGGCTCACCTCTGTTCCGAAAAAAGGTACTTTGAAGAGAGTTCCTCCGCCTTCAGTGGCAGTGGATACCATGAAGGGGCATTGCACCTGGTAAAATCCTTCTGAATAGAAAAAATCGGCAAAAGCTTTGAAAACTGTGGATCTTACTTTCATAACAGCGGAAAACTCCTGACTCCTGAGCCAAAGATGCCGGTTGTCAAGCAGAAATTCCTCACCTTTATCCTTCGTGATGGGAAAAACATCGTTTTTCTGGTAAACCGTAAAATCTGAAACATCTATTTCGTAACCTGTGACTGCTCGCTCATCTCTCCTCACTTCTCCGGAAATCTCCAAGCTGCTTTCAATACCAAGGGAAGCAATGATCTTGAATTTTTCTTCACCAAGATTGCTGATACTGGCTACGGTCTGTATAATGCCGCTTGAATCTCTCAAAACAACAAAAGCTATCTTTCCGCTGCTTCTTGTCCTGTATACCCATCCCCTTACAGAAACGGTTTTGCCAACAAAACCACTGGAGAGGATATCACCTATTAAATGCATCGTACGAGGAATAAGGAAGCGGTATTATATTTTTGGAATGTTACTAGTTCTGGTAAAATCTAATGAATATGGATATCTGAAGTCTGCGATGATAAGATTGTCAATAGGCAAAGAGTATTTCTGTTTAAAATTCTCCATGGCCTTTTGAAAAATGGTCATGGCAGTCTGGTATTCTCCCATCTGATATTTGATCATTGATACTGCAAAATAGATCAGGTTCTGTATGTATTTCTTGTATTCTCCAGTGGTTGCTTTCCATAGGGACTCAAGAAGGATGTGAGATTCCCAGTATCTCTCCTCTTCAAAAAGCGCCGATGCAGTATCTAGTATCTGTTCCCTGATAATCACTAACCCGCTGCTACCAAGTTTAGTCACGGTCTCTTCAGGCATGAGCTTTCTGATCAATAGGAGGGCGGAGCTTGACCTGAAAAAAGAAACCACCTTCGATGGTTCCATAGTTTCCAGATCTATTTCGAGGGAATCTGTGTGCCTCCTCACTATTATTTTCCTGGTAAGGTATCCTTCAATTCTCTCAAGGTCCGGTATACTTAATCTGGCGATTAAGAGCAGTATTCTGTGACCTTTTTGGATCAACGACTTGGTATCTGGAACATCCTATTATAAATTGACAATGAGATACTGACCCGATCGTAAGAATATTATTGAACAAATAACTTATCTTCTTGCTTAACTGATCTGGTAGCGAAGGATGATCTGACTATGAAACTAAAAATTAGTGTGAAGAACCTGAAAGAAGTTGCTGACCTGCTCAATACAATCGTTAGCGAAGCTAAATTTTCATTCAAAAAAGATGGGGTTATAATCAAGGCGGTGGACCCTGCTCACGTTGCTATGGTTAGCCTGGAAATCCCGACAGACGTATTCGAAATGTACGAACTGGATCAGGAGGAAGAGATCTCCCTTGATATTGAGCGCCTCAAGTCAATTCTGAAGCTGGCAAATTCTGGGGACGTGATCACTGTGTACAAGGAGAAAGAGCGGCTGAAGTTCGAGATCGGCACAATAATAAAAACACTATCTCTGCTCGATAACAATAGCATAACAACACCACGGGTACCTCAGGTAAGTTCTGAAAGCTACGTAGTGCTTCCAAAATTCGAGCTTGAGAAGGGGCTTAAGGCTGCTGAAGATGTTTCCGATTCCATCAGGCTCACGCTCAGCTCAAACGATTTCAGGGCTAGATCCCTATCAGACACGGAGGAATCTGAAATGGTACTTTCCCGGGAACTCCTCAAGGAAATAAAATGCGAGGAGTCAGTTAAAAGCTCCTATCCACTAGACTATCTCCTCAAGCTCGTGAAGTCGTTGTCCAGCACGGACTCCCTGAAAATGAGTTTCAAGGATGACTACCCCCTCACATTAGATTTCGAGTTTGGCCAACCGGCAAAAGGATCTGTTGGATCTTACATTAAAGGCGTATTTTTGCTGGCGCCAAGAATGGAACAATAAATAAAGCGGGCGCGGGGGGATTCGGACCCCCGTTCTACAGCTTAGGAGGCTGTTGCCATATCCAGACTAGGCCACGCGCCCATGCACGATTAACGGCTTCTAATCCAAAAGCAATTAAAACCGCTCAGTTTCTTTGGGAAATTATCCTGCGCTATAAAATATTTCTTCATACGAGCATACCTCCATTCCAAAAACATGAAATGCACAAATAGCGAATGTGCTCGTCAGCCTCTAAGCGGACTCATTTTGTGCAACAACCCTCGCAGAGGGTTCGATGGCAACATGATCTGAAGACCGGATAGTCAACGATTAATATTCAGTTCCGCATACCAGTGTATGCAGGTAATAGTTGATGGGTGGCAGGCAGGACTTAGGTTTTCGGCAGCCCATTTCATTCCGTCTCATAACAAGTGTTCGAGGTTACATGGTCATGACTACGCAATAATGGTAAGAATATGGGGTGACCCGGTTGACGGGATCGTGGTGGATTACGATGAAGTTTACCGGTACGTCATGAGCGCGATTGCACCCATGGATCATAAGCTTCTGGTTCCAGCCCTGAGTGACGTCATAGGGCATACATGCAGTGGCGGCATCTGTGAGATCAGCTACGGAAACAAGAAATTAACTGTCCCTCAGAGTGATGTCTGTATTTGTAATACCGAGTCTTCGTCAAGTGAAGACCTTTCCAATATGATATCTAAGGATCTGGCAGATAAACTCCGGAAGCTTGGGAACGTAAAGGGCATCGAAATCGGCGTTCAGGAGGGCCCGGGGCAGGGAGCATACTCGGAAGTGATTCTAAACGAGTGAGAGAGCTATATCCCTGCTCTCTGGTGGACTGGATTCCAGCACTGTCCTCGCAATTGCCAAAAGAAAGGGTTACGATGTAACGGCATTGAGCTTCAACTATGGTCAGCGGCATTCCATAGAGATACAGGCTTCAAAGAGGATAGCAGATCATTTTAATGTCAGGCACGTGGTCTTCGAGATGGATTTCAGTAAAATTGGAGGGAGCTCCCTGACTGCGGATATACCGGTAGAAAAGAGGAAGGTTGAAGAAATTGGGAGAGATATTCCCACTTCCTATGTCCCGGCGAGGAACTCTATTTTCCTTGCAATCGCTGCTGCATTTGCTGAAACTGCCGGTGCAGACAGAATCTTCATTGGTGCGAATGCGGTGGATTACTCTGGGTACCCGGACTGCAGGCCAGAATTCTTCGCAGCGTTTGAAAACGCAATCAATCTTGGGACAAAGGTCGGGAATACGGGAAGGATCAGAATTGACGTCCCGCTGCAGTTCCTGTCAAAATCAGAAATCATTTCTATTGGGCACAGTCTTGGGGTTCCCTACGACTTGACCTATTCATGCTACAATGGGGGAGAATTGCCGTGCGGTGAATGTGATTCATGCCTGCTCAGGCTAAAAGGATTCATGGAAGCCGGGATCCCCGATCCCCTGAAATATGAAAAATATCCAGATTTTTACAAAGAATTTTTAAAAAAAATTAAAGGTTAGATTTTTCCTTTCAGGATTTCATCTACCTTGCGGCAACTCTCGTTTACGGACTGGACAGTTTTGTTCCAAAGCACTTTCTCCTCATTGTTGAAATCCATATCATAGATCTCTTCCACACAGTTCTCACCGATTTTGATGGGGACGCCGATAAATAGGTCCTTCGCGCCATAGTGCTTTGCGTGATCTCCCGTTAGGTACGCTGCACACGGGATGACCCTGTTTTTTCCCTTGACAATGGACTCAACCATTGCAACAATCGAAATCCCGGGGGCATAGTAAGCGCTTCCGGTCTTAAGCAGATTAACGATTTCACCGCCGCCAAGTCTGGTTCTCTTTACAATTGCGTCTATTTTGTCCTTGGAAAGCAGATTGCTGATTGGGATACCGGCCACGCTGGAGTATCTGATAAATGGAACCATGTCGTCGCCGTGGCCGCCTATTACAAATGCGTTGACATCCTCCACAGACACTTTGAGTTCTTGTGCCAGGAACGCCTTGAATCTGGCACTGTCTAGGGATCCACCAAGCCCAATTATCCTGGAAGGAGCTATCCCGGTAATCTTCTGCAGAGCATAGGCTATGATGTCGGCAGGGTTTGTTACTACAACAAGTTTGGATCTGGGGGCATATTTCTTTATGTTCTGCCCAACGTCCATCATTATCTCAATATTTTTCTGGAGCAGATCATCACGGCTCATTCCCGGTTTTCTCGCCAGTCCGGCGGTGATCACAACAACGTCCGATCCTTCAAGATTTTTGTAATTTTCTTTGTTTATAGTCGTATAGCCTGATACCAGACTGTCCGATTTCCAGTGTGGTCCACCTTCCAGTATGTCCAGTGATTTTCCCTCTGGAACTCCATCCACCACATCAAACAGATAGACATCTCCTATTTCCTTCAGAGCCAGTATCTGTGCAACCGTGGCGCCAACATTTCCTGCGCCTATTACAGAAATCTTCGGTCTTGCCATGTAGGATGAAGCGGTTAAGGGTAAAAATACTTTGAGTATATCAGATTTTATTGGATTTAAATTAAGGCTGTCGAATTTGACCTGGAATAATCTCATAGAGAAAAAAATGTGGCATGGAAAGTTGTGGTGGAAAGAATGGAAACGACAATCATCCTCCCTTATTCTTTGTCGAAGTTTCGGTTAGATTCATTGAATTTTCCTAGCAATCAATCATTGCCCTCATTATGGGAGAAAAATCTCTTGATAAAAGGGTATATATCTAACCAATAAATTACGTTCAGGTTTGAATAAGGATAAGACTAAACAAAATCCTTATACACGATAAGAATGATAGTTAGAAAGGTGAAGAAATGGCACAGCAGAAACCACACATAAACTTAGTCACAATTGGGCATGTCGATCATGGAAAATCAACACTCGTAGGCAGATTGCTTTTTGAGCATGGGGAAGTTCCTGCCCATATTATTGATCAGTATAGAAAGGAAGCCACCGAAAAGGGGAAGGCGACGTTTGAGTTCGCATGGGTTATGGACAGGCTGAAAGAGGAGAGAGAAAGGGGAGTTACCATTGATCTGAACCATAAAAAGTTCGAGACTGACAAGTACTATTTTACACTGATAGACGCTCCAGGACACAGGGACTTTGTTAAGAACATGATTACCGGTACAAGCCAGGCCGATGCCGCAATGCTCGTTGTTTCCAGCAGAGACGGTGAAGGCGTCATGTCCCAGACTAGAGAGCATGCTTTCCTTGCGAGAACGCTTGGTGTGCAGCAGCTCATTGTGCTTGCAAACAAGATGGATGTTACTCAGCCGCCATACAGCGAGCAGAGATACAAGCAGGTAAAAGCTGACATAGAGAAGCTGCTTGGGTCCATCGGGTTCAAGAATGTTCCTATCATCCCTATTAGCGGTTACAAGGGTGATAATATCCTGAAGCCTTCAGAGAACCTTAAATGGTACAACGGCCCGACTCTTCTTCAAGCACTGGATTCATTGAAGGTCCCGGAAAAGCCGACCAACAAGCCACTTAGACTCCCAGTGCAGGATATTTACTCGATCACCGGTATCGGTACTGTACCAGTAGGAAGAATAGAAACTGGAATATTGAAAGTTGGAGACAAGGTCGTTTTCCAGCCAGCTGATAAACAGGGTGAGGTCAAATCCATTGAAATGCATCATGAGAACATGACGCAGGCAGAACCTGGAGACAACGTTGGTTTTAACGTAAGGGGAATCGCGAAGAATGATGTTAAGAGGGGAGATGTATGCGGGTCACAGTCCTCGCCACCTACGGTAGTGAAGGGCTTTACAGCACAGATCGTCGTTCTGAACCATCCTAGCGTAATTGCAGTTGGGTATAAACCGGTATTCCACGTACACACTTCACAGGTTGCTTGCCGTATTGAGGAAATTGTCAAGACACTTAACCCTAAGGACGGTACGACCCTGAAGGAGAAACCCGACTTCATAAAGACGGGAGACATCGCAATCGTGAAAATTATTCCGGACAGACCTCTCGTTATTGAGAAGGTGTCTGAATTCCCGCAACTCGGGAGATTCGCTGTCAGGGACATGGGTCAAACTGTGGCCGCTGGCCAGTGTATAGATGTTGAAGTCAAATAAGGTGAAACAGTTGGCATCATACAAAGCTAGAATCTCATTGAGCGGAACCGAACATGGAATAGTAGATGTTGTCTGTGACGAGATTAAGGGAATTGCGAAGAGAACTGGTGTTGAGGTTCATGGACCAGTTCCATTGCCTACAAAGAGACTCGTTGTACCAGTGAGAAAGAGCCCTGATGGGGAAGGTTCTCCCACGTGGGACAGATGGGAAATGAGGGTACACAAGAGGCTCATCGACGTTGACGCGGACGAAAGAACACTCAGGCAGTTGATGAGGATACCTATTCCCGATGGGGTCCAGATAGAGATTCAAATAAAGAGTTAAGTTATTTTTAACTTCTCACATCTTATATATTACTCTTTTATTACGTTTTTAACGTTGAATGGTGTTAATTTATGGGTCGAAAAGAAGACAATATTGCAAAAGCGATGGCTTTAATTGAGAACCCGGATAGAATAAGAAATATTGGGATAGCAGCACACATTGATCATGGAAAGACAACATTAAGTGACAATCTTATAGCCGGCGCAGGAATGATGAGTGAGGAACTGGCCGGAAAGCAGTTAATGCTTGATTTTGATGAGCAGGAGCAGGCGAGAGGAATTACAATTAATGCCGCTACGGCTTCAATGGTTCATGTTTTCAATGGGGAGGATTATTTGATTAACCTTATCGATACTCCTGGTCACGTAGACTTTGGGGGCGACGTCACAAGGGCCATGAGGGCCGTGGACGGTGCCATCGTTGTTGTGGACTCTGTGGAGGGTGTTATGCCTCAAACCGAGACTGTTATTAGACAGGCACTGAGGGAAAGGGTTAAACCCGTCCTGTTTATAAACAAAGTTGATAGACTCATAAACGAACTCAAGCTCAATGCAGAAGAAATGCAGAAGAGGTTTGTCAAAATTATTACTGATGTCAACAGACTTCTTAATAAGTATTCAACTGAGAGATTCAAGCAGGCCTGGCAGGTTAATGTTCAGGAAGGAAGAGTTGCTTTCGGGTCTGCATTCAATAATTGGGCAATTTCCGTTCCAGCCATGGCTAGGACGAAGATAAGTTTCAAGGAGATAGTCGAATATGTAAGAGCTGGAAAGCAGAAGGAACTAGCAAAACTGGCCCCGCTCCATCAGATTATACTAAATATGGTTATCAGACATCTTCCAAACCCCCGGGAGGCTCAGGGATACAGGGTTGAGCAGATATGGAAAGGAGACCTTGATTCTGAAATCGGTAAGTCGATGGTGACCTGTGATCACACGGGCAAGGTATCCATGATGATAACCAAGATCATAATTGATCCGCATGCTGGTGAAATCGCCGTCGGGCGTGTTTTTAGCGGCACAGTCAGGAAAGGCAGCGAACTTTACATCAACGGCGCCGGATCAACAAAGTACAAAGTTCAATTACTTTCAATGATGGTGGGGCCGGACCGTATACCAGTGGACGAAATTGCTGCAGGGAACATCGCGGCTGTCGTCGGACTGAAAGGAGCAATT
Organism: Thermoplasmataceae archaeon; assembly: GCA_038729425.1. Lineage (NCBI taxonomy): Archaea > Methanobacteriati > Thermoplasmatota > Thermoplasmata > Thermoplasmatales > Thermoplasmataceae > Thermoplasmataceae archaeon. Next base: position 121,494 of record JAVYSB010000004.1, read on the forward strand.
GCGGGTTCCACTGTTTCGTCCCAGCCTGACATGGATCCATTCGAGCCGATGGTCCATTATTCAGATCCGGTAGTAACGCTGGCCATCGAGGCAAAACATACTCAGGATCTACCAAAGTTAATTGAGGTTCTCAGGAATGTGTCAAAGGCCGATCCCTCCATACAGATAGATATTAATCAAGAAACGGGTGAACACCTTATCTCTGGGATGGGAGAACTGCACCTTGAGGTTACGATGTACAGGATAAAGAACGACTATAAGGTGGAGGTTGAAACCTCAGAACCCCTTGTAGTTTACAGGGAGACTGTGGAGAGAAAGGGAGGTCCATTCGAGGGTAAGTCTCCGAACAAGCATAACAGGTTCTATTTCACGGTCGAGCCTCTCGAAGAAGCCGTTATTCAGCTCATCAAGGATAATGTGCTTCCACAGGGCACCAAGTTCAAGGACAAGAAAACCATAATCGACCTGTTGCAGAAAGCAGGTTTTTCCAGGGAAGAAGCCAGAGGTTTAGAAGCTGTGGAAGGATTCAATGTACTCACAGATGTTACCAAGGGTATCCAGTATCTTGATGAGACCTTTGAACTTCTGATCGAGGCGTTCAACGAGGTCATAAGCAGGGGACCGCTTGCAAATGAAAGGGTAACTGGGATCAAGGCATGTCTGGTTGACGCAAAGCTTCATGAAGATAGCATTCACAGGGGACCAGCCCAGGTAATCCCTGCGGGTAGAAACTCGCTGAACGGTGCAATGTGCCAGGCTAACCGTATCCTGATGGAGCCGGTGCAGAAAGTCTACATAAACGTTCCAATAGAAATTATGGGATCAGTTACCAATGAAATTCAGCAGAGACGCGGCGTGGTAATGGAGATGAATCAGGAAGGGGACGACATGGTTGTTATTGCCAATGTGCCAGTTGCTGGTATGTTCGGATTTGCCTCAGCCATTCGGAGCGCCACTGGAGGAAAAGTCCTTTGGAACTCTGAAAATGCTGGGTACCAGAGAGTTCCCATTGAGTTGCAGAAGGAAGTTGTGGCAAAGATCAGGGAAAGAAAGGGTCTGAAACCAGAACCCTATGACGCGAACTACTACTCTCAACTCTAAATTTATTCAACCACACTGAAATAGTTTTTAGTTTTCTTCTTTTTTATATAATACTTTTAGTTTTCGCCCTAATTTTAGGTAGCGCCAGCATAAAGTGACAGGAATGAGTTGCACTTTTGGCATTCATTCCGTCTCAACTTTCTTAAGGGTCCTTCCAATAGCCTTAAGAGCACCAATTACGGCTGTCATGCCGGACGCTACCTCTTCATCTTTCAATAAAGACAGCAGTCTGAACAGCGAAAGTGGCTGGGGGTTCTTTGCTCCATCTACCATGGATTCGCTCACATCCTCGAGATTATAAAGCAAACTCTGGAGAGTGTCGGAGGTTGTTTCCCTAGATAGCGCGTATGACAGTCCGCTCAAGGTCCCTACGGTCTTCTTTAGAAGGATTATCAGTTCCTTGGACGAAATTATGGAGATCAGTGCCTCAATGTCCCCCGGTGAAAACTCCTCAAGAAACCTATTCATTGCAGAAAGGGTGCCAGGGTCAGTGATCTTCTGCAGAGTGCCAAGAGCATTTCGAATTAACTTCTTGTTTCCAAGAATCTGCTTCAGATAAGGTTCCAGGTCTATGTCGCTTAAATTTTCAATTTCTTTATCTTCCATGGTAATCACCTCAAAGTACTCCTCTGATTGCGGCCGAGAAGTATGTCTCTGTTGACGTCATATTCACGATATAATCCGTGAAGCTACCGTAAGAGGCTAGGACTGGTCTGCTGTAATTGGAGAAAACCGTGACAGATCTCTGCTTACCCACCAGGACGGAGGAAACTAATGACCCATCATAACGGGCTTCGTAGTAGGATCCGGAGATCCTGTGGGCAATGATCTTTGCAAGGTAGGCTGCCTGGTTAAGAGAAGCGCCAAGGCACTTTGACACTTTGAGATCAGTACATTCGCCTATGGCGAAGATACTTTCCTGTCCAAGTACATTCAGCCGATCAGGGTCTACAGCAACAAATCCATCCTTTGACGATATTTTGGAGGCAGTCAGAACTTTTTCTGGTTTAAACGGGGGGGAAAGAATAAGTAAATCATATTTAATAGCCTTTCCGTCCACAGCCTGAAGTTCTTTATTCTTCGAACTAATTCCATTTACCTCGAAATCACGATAAATTTCAAATCCCAAGGACTCTAGCTCTTTATCAAAAGCCAATGTGACGGAATCACCGCCCTCTGAAACAAAACTGAATTTTGTATTTGCAACAAATCCTCTCTCTGCAGCGAGTTCTCTGAACAGAAAAGCAAATTCATACATCAGGAATTTGTCAATCCTGGTGCCCGGAGAGTTTGCTATCACAACATTGCCGCCATTGAATTTGTTTATTGTTTCGCGAAGATCAATCGTACCAGCAAGGTCTTGAAAGTTCATAGCTTCACCAACGTAACCTGGAACACCTTCCGGGAAAGGTCTACCTCCAAGCGCAATCACCAGATAATCAAAATCATACGCCTTGCCGGATTTTACAGATACATTCTTATTGGCAGTGTCAATGGCGACAGCTTCATCTGAAATATAACTGATCCCGTAGTTAATCAAGAATTTCGTTTTTTTCACGCTTTTCCTGTAGTTTTTCAACCCAAAAACTATCTGTGGGCCATCTTCCTTGAGAAAGTGATCGGGGGTGTTCCCTATGATTACAATTTCCACTTCTCTCTCATCTGTAAGCATTCTGACTTTGTTAGCCAGTGAGATTCCTGAAGCACCGTCACCTATGACTATCAACCTTTTCCTAATAACCAACTGCTATCATCCTCGAGATAATATTACATCTTTCCTAAGATTCTTTTCCTTACAGTATCAATTACCCATAATCTGCTTCAATGGTTATGGTGGTAGAAGGATCGACTATCTGAACCCCTTGAATATCAAGTATTCATCAAGAATGTCTTGTAATTCTACCATTAGGCTTTCCTTGATACCTTTATTCATTAAATTGCTTTCGGCGATCTTCGCGCTTATCACTATCGCATTGCTGTGTACAGCCATATAAAGATCGTAAAGCTCAATGTTCAGGGCAGAGTACTTAGTCTGGAGTGAAGAAAGCTCTGCACTGAGGTTTCTGTGGTCATAGTACAGGCTTAACAATTCATTAATATCACTTTCGTATCTCTCATAATTCTCTAGTATTGCAGTAATTGTACTCATTTCCTCTCCCTTGAAAATTTCTCTCAGAGCAGTAATCTTCGTCTGATCGATCAATTATCCCTTCAGCTCCCTGATAATCTGTTTTGACTTTTCAAGATCTCTAAGAAGTTGTTCTCTTCGGAGGGTGTTATGTTCCACAATCGGCCTCATGTCCGCAATATCCCGCAAAATCTCAGATTTAATTGCCTTCAAGTAGGCAATTTCTCTTTGAATTCGCTCTGAGACAGGATCGCTCATGTTTTCATTTGCTAAATCTCCAAGGGTATTTGTACTTTCTGAAAACATTAGGGTGTGGTGATCCGTATTCCGGCGGGAAAATTATAATATGTACCGATCTATCATGAGCGAGGTCATTATGAGCGATATGCTTGCTGAGGTTGAAATCTCAAAGGATGGGGAAGTTTACTATGCAAAGATCACTCTGCCGACAGGAGAGGTCATTACGCTTGAAAACGAAGATTTTGAGGAGGTTCTTGAACAGGTTGCCAATGATCTTCAGGACCGCTTTAGTACGTAAGCGGGGATGGCCCAGTGGTACGGCGGCAGCCTGCTAAGCTGTTTCTCTATGAGAGCGAGGGTTCGAATCCCTCTCCCCGCGCGTTGTATTTTTTCAGCGAATCTTTCAGTTTTAATATTAAAACGTCCTTTCTTTATATACTCAAACTTATTTCCCACGACCCTGTAATCGAACATCGGAAGCCCTGTAAAGAAGCCACAAGATCAATGCAAAAGCGCCCAAACCGAAAAGAAAAGGTAAAATCATAATCTCTTCGCCTCTTTCTGCATTTCTCTTCCTTGATTATTTTCCTCATAATTCAAAGGATTCATACGATACTCCTCTTCTTCAATCTCTTCCGGGTCTCTTCTTTTGACCTCTTGACTTCCTAATCCCTTCGGTCTTTTTTACCTGAATTCTTTTCCCACGTTGCTATACTGTCCACTCCCCTGAGCAATATATCAAAGTCATCAGGATAGAGGAAATGCCTCTAAAGGCTGTCTGTCTGTTCGCTGTGGACCTTGCTCAGGACCTTCGCAATAACATTGAATTGCACGGATATCTTGTCCTTGAAGAACATCTCGTATTCCTCTTTCCTTTTTTCCTTTTCATCACCTATTTCCTGCTGTGGAATGTCAACCACCGGATTCCTCATGTGGGAAAGAATGGCCATGATATCCTTCTGGATTGACTCCAGCTCGGACAGGTTGACCCGTGTCCTATTCATCTGTTTGTCGCCATTTTCTGCTGCATGCTTGACTGCATTCCTGATTGATTCCACGATGCCTGGAAGAGTTGTGATCGCCCTGAATTCATTCATCTTCTTAAAAATCAATCAAGCTGAAAACGATGAAGCTGGTTTTGGTAAACTAAATATTTCAGGCAATATTGTTCCTCTATTCGATATATGACATTATCTAATTTGGCAGACGTCGCCGTGAGACAGATTCACATACATTTATATACTACTATCTACATATTACTGCAACATGACTGAAATGGAAGAAGTCGCGGAAAAGTCTGATAAGAAATTGAGACCCGCCTAAACACTTGGGACCTCCTCTTTTTGAGTCTGGGAGGGATCATAGGTTCTGGCTGGTTGTTTGCTGCCTACAGTGCGTCTTCGATAGCCGGACCTGCAGCCATACTTTCATGGATTATAGGCGGGGTGATAGTGCTCATCATAGCCATGAACTATGCGGAACTTGGGGCTATGATACCTAGGTCCGGTGCTATTGTGAGATACGGACAGTATTCACACGGGAACATGGCTGGATATTTTATGGCGTGGGCTTATTTTCTGTCCGCAGTGTCTGTTCCTGCTATAGAAGCTGAGGCCGTAATTGAATACGCAAACCCGTATATTTCTGGTGGAACGCTCCTTTACAATAATGTAGTTCTACAACCAATAGGCATATTCTTCGCAGCATTGCTAATGGTACTTTTCTTTTTCCTGAATTACTGGGGAATTAGAGTAATGGGAAAAACAAACTCTGGTATGACATGGTGGAAAATGATCCTACCTTTGATAACTATATTGCTTCTTATAACGGTAAGATTCAATATTGCAAACTTCTTTACTATTCAGACGGGCACCACTGGATCTGGATTCATGCCTTACGGCTTCGCTCCTGTAATGGCGGCAGTTGCCACATCTGGAATTGTATTCTCTTTCCTGGGCTTCAGGCAGGGTCTGGATTATGGCGGCGAAACAAAAACTCCTCAGAAGTCCATACCTATTGCGACAATCGGTTCGGTGCTTATCGGATTGCTTATCTATGTGTTGCTTCAGGTCGCGTTCGTTGGGGCAATTAATTTCACCAATCTTGGGATACCGCAGGGTGCGTGGGGCTCACTTTCATCCCTATCAAGTAGCACCCTATATCCGCAAATTGGCTATCTCAATTCTGCTCCGTTCGCATCCATAGCGTCATCAGTCGGTCTGGTCATGCTGACCTATGTGCTGTTTGCTGACGCATATGTATCGCCGAGCGGTACGCTCAGCGTGTACCTGGGCACATCAATGAGAACTCTTTACGGAACTGCAACGCTTGGGTATTTGCCAAAATCGCTGATAAAAGTGGATGAAAAGAGAAGAATTCCTGTATTGCCGTTAGTAATATCGCTGATTGTGGGAATTATATTCTTTGCTCCATTTCCGAGCTGGTATAAGCTGGTAGGATTCATAACCAGCGCCACTGTCTTCACTTATCTGATAGGCGGGCCTGCTCTAAGATCGCTGCGAAGAAACGCCAAAGATCTCAAGAGGCCGTTTAACCTTCCAGGGTCTGCCATACTGGCTCCACTGGCATTCATAGGAGCATCTCTCATTGTTTACTGGTCTGGATGGCCACTGGTAGGAGAGCTTGCGATTGCCATATACCTTGGTCTCATAGTATATGCTGTATTCTATTTCACGAAGAAGAAGGACGATATTTCTAGGAAAGGCATTCACTCGTCTAAGTTCATCAAAGCTGGGCTATGGGTCCCTGTGTACATACTTGTGCTTTCACTGGAATCGTTCCTGGGAGAAACGGCTTACGGTGGATATAATTATGTTCCGTATCCGTATGATATACTGATGGTGATAGTTGTGGCAATAGCCTTCTACTTCTGGGCAGAGCACAGTGGAATAAGGACAGAGGAAATCCAGGAAATCGTTACTCTTGATTCACAGTATCTTCAGCCTGAGGATGAACCTTTCAAAACTGGTGGAGGGGAGTAAGATGAATAAATATGTTACCGGGGCTTTGATTGGTATTGCCATAGGTGTGGTTGGGCTTGGTCTGCTAATTTATCAGACACTGATTACACCCCCTATTCCGAATTATGGGCTGAATGTATCAGAAATTCCGCCAGCTGGAATCCTGTACGCATTGATTTTCGCGGTGGGAGTAATAGTTGCCATAGCCATGGCCAGCCTCAACTCTCCGACAAGGCCAAACAAGAAATAAACCAAATTATTTTTTTTTAATTTTTCCCAATTCCTCTTTTTAATTTTTTTTCGAAAACGAACTATTGCGATTATAGAAGACGCAAACTTCACAAAGTTTTCAACGACGTAAATAGTTTATTTACCATTATTTTTGTTCATTCTAGTAACAAGAACTCTTATGGGCAGGAAATTTAGATTCAGTTCAAGCGATTCAGAAGGTCCAACAATAATTCCAATCGAAATTCCACTTCTTCTTGCTAATTGACGAAGTATGTGGAAAAGAACGTATGAAGCCAGCTTATGTGAAAACTTTTATCTAAAGATTTCTATGTATCGAACGCTTCGAAAAATAGTGCCACGGAGAATAAAGTTATACAAGGCAAACGAGAGAAGCAAATAGTTATGGTTCCAATCGTGAACGAGTCAAAAAAACTCTTATAATAATTTTAAATTACTCACCGTGGAAGAGTTTTCATCGGAAACATCCGATTATCTTAAGAAAAAGTTTGATCAATGGAAAAAGAGCGACGGAACAGTTGGAAAACACGTGGGTGTCTTGGGGGCAAGAAATAGATTGGCTATAGAGTTTCGCAAGGATTTTGAGAGTGCTCTTCAGCCTGTATGCAGAGATCTAAAGTCATTGGGGTATGACCAGTCTAGGAATGGAATTTTAAGACTTCTCGGTGAAGGTCTAAATTCCAGCCTTCCATTCCTTGGTGATGCTGATATAGTACTTGGCGCCCTTATCGATTCCTGCTCACTTAGAAAGCGGAAAGGTAGAATAGAGAGGTGGTAGCGGAAGCGTTTTCTATTGATTCATGAATACCATTCATAGGAATCTGGTCGTGAAAACATGGTTAAATCAGGGCCTACTGCAAAACAGATTGAATATATTGAAAGGCTAATAAATGAGGATACAGCGAGGAACGATGTAATCGTGGCATACCTGAATACCCAGAAAGCTTCAGATATAAAGGATCTTTCCGTAAAGTCAGCTTCTGAACTCATTGATCGGCTGAGAGGGATGAACCCTAAAAATAATACGGTCGCAGTAAATGTCACACGACCCGCATCCCCTAAACAGATATCGTATATTGAAAGCCTTCAGAGAAGTGAAGAATCAAGATCGTATGTGAGCGATTTTCTTCAAAGGGCAAGGAAGAAATCCTTGGCCGAGATCGATTCAAGTGAGGCTTCGGATCTAATTGATTATCTAAAGCCTCTAAGCGGAACAGAGAAGCGTGATTACGGGGATGTACCCGCGACAGAGAAGCAGCTTAAGTTCATCCGGCATCTGCAAAAATCATCGCCAGCAAAGAATGAGGTGGAAAGTGCACTTAAGAGACTTAGGAAAAAAAGCATCGAAGAGTTGGCGGTCAATGAAGCCAGTGATCTTATTACGGCATTGAGAGTTTTAAAATGACGCTGGCTTCAAAATAGTTTGGTTTTCCCTCATTGCTTGGACGTTGAGTTCGATCTGGCCGGCCCAGTCTCCCTCTTGTTCCAGATGATGGTCATGAAACCACCGATTATTCCTATTATAGAGCCTGCGATTAGTCCTCCGGAGGTACCATACCAACTTCCTAGAGAAAGCAGAATTATAATGGTTCCAAGTATCATGTGTTTCCCTGGATAAAACAGCAAAAGCACGGACGAAACTATGATGCCTGCACCCCAGCCAATTCCTATCAGTCCAAAATAGTAAAAACCCAGAAACACGAGATATACCCCAACGGAAAGAACCACCAGGCCCGCAACTAGTGATACCAGTGAGGAATCCAGAATTGATTTTTCAACCCTCGGCATTATCTGCAGATGTAAACCAGGATAATAAAGAATAACTTCCCCCCAAATGAGGGGCCCTCCTTAGAGGGCTGAGGTGTCTACTGCAGCGTTATAGATTTCGAGTTGAACGCAACCGGTGCGTTAAAGTCGATCAGAGCCGGAGTCCCCGCCTCTGGCGTAATCTGTCCAGAGACCTGCATTCCCTGAGTTATGTTTGTCCCGAAAGCATTGGTGACATTCAGGGCAATGATAGCCTGATCATCTCCGGATATTGTGGGGAAATTCGCGGTAAGTCTTCCAGTCGGGTTGAAGTATGCAATCACCCCGAAATTTGTGGCATCATGCTTCGCGCTAGAGAGGTTGCTCCATATCCCTAGGCCAAACAGGTTAACAGTTCCGCTCTGCGACACGTCATTGAAGAGGGAACTGTTGTAGACTAGCACTGAAGTATCACCATTGATCGATAGACTTATACTGACATTACCCAGGTTTACCGATGAGGCGCCGGATAGCGGTGCAACAAATATAGCAAGGAACTTAACTCCCCCAGCCGCTGGTGGATTTGCACTGTCATACCCTATTATCTGCTTAACTGCAATTCCTCCTGAAACCTGGTCGATTGTCGTGGTGCCCGTTTGGGTGGCCTTAAGCTCCAGGACCGATACTGTGTGAAGCAGAACAGTTGCAGCAACTGCTGCTACCAGGACCATTGCTATGAATATAATCAGAACTCCGATACCTGTTTCGGATTTGACATCCGACTTAAGGCTGAAATATTTCCTGAGTAACTTTTTTAAAGTCACCAAGGTTTTACTCATGTTCATTAGCACTCCTTTACTTTGTCTGGTACTAGTGTATATGACTAGGTTTGTATTTAAACAAAAAACGTTAAGAATGCGAAATTTTTCGTGATAACACACCTCAAGGGGTTAAAGTTTCCCATACATATGTTCAGATGTATGATGGTGACCTAGAGTGTATATGTGAACTGGCAAAAAACCGTTTTATCTCTTTTCTAGAATGGCATCTGAAGGTAATGTTAAGTACAGATGACAAGAGATTCATACTGCAGAGCGTTGAAGGAGGCTATAAGGTAAGAGATCTGGCAAGGATGTTCTCCGTCACGCCAAGAAGGATACAGCAGATTATCAGGGAAGGCAATTCCGCCACCGGAGAAAGGAGAAAGGAATCTATCATGCCTGAAAGTACAGCAAAGGAAATTGAGGATCTCTGGAATTCGTACAAGATAGGATCAAGAACCATTTTTTACCTGCTAAAGAGCAAGGGAAGGGACATCTCATATTATCAGATATACAATTACATGAGAAGCCGTAACATGATCCGTAATCGCAGGCCGGGCACCACCCAAGGGCGTGAAATGTCCCTTGAACCACCTTTCAACACACTCTTCATGGACTATCACCAGAGCAGTATGGACTCACCATATGCCCTCATATGCATTGACATGTCCACAAGGAAGGTTCTTTCTCTTATTGAATCCCGGAAGATAACTAAGGAACTGGTTGAATCTACGGTGAATTCAATAGCTTCCATGGTGGACAAAAACAGGCTCAAAATCAATCGCCTAATTCTTAGGGATGGAGTCCTGAGCGTTCTGTATGGAGCTACGGACCTTAAATATACTATACAGAAAGTCGGTGTGGATAATGTCGAAACCGACAGATCCGGAAGCAAATTCCATCTTTCCCTCTCAAGATTCTGGCAGAACTACGATAGATTCAGGTGGACATTCAGCAAGCCCGAGAGTTTTGTATTCTGGTACAATAACAGGCCAATAATGAGATTCGAGAATAAGGTTACCACCCCTGAGCAGATCATGGAGCAGTACCTCGTTGAGAGGAAACCGCCTCTTAATATACAAAGGAAGTCTTGATATCTTTACGAAACGGCAATAGTTTCTCGCTCTATCTTTCTTTTTAATCATCTTCACGCGCAGGGGAAGAGAGTGAGATGCAGGCCTCGTGAACTTCCCGGCAGATATCGGTTACAGACTTTTCAACGCCAAAAATCCGGAAATAAAGGTCACGGTCAGGAATGATCGCTTTATTCGATTCGCTTTCATAATCCACAATGAACATAAGTTTGCCTCTGGATGAAAACTTGAGGATCAATTCCTCCATTCCCTTTCCCATTATGTCCAGTGATCTCCTTGTAAGGATCACAAAGTTGGTATCCGCTGAGATTGAATCTATTTCATGAATCAACGCATCAGTTCCCCTGCTATCTCCGTCTACAAGAACTCTCCTGACCAAGAGACCGGTCTTCCATATGTTGTACGCAAGCCCATACATGGAAAACTCTTCTTCGATGACAAGTATCTTTACTTCCCGGTCAGCGACCCGGTTAAAAGGTTTCCATACTATGCCTTCAGGGGTGCTGAAGCTGATAAAGCTTGACCCGTAAACTTTAGCCAGGGTTTCGCTCGTAAATATCTTCGAAGGGTAGCCCTGATCAACTACCTTGCCATCTCTTAGCAGTATCACGCGGTTGCAGATTCGGCGGAGTATGTTCAGATCGTGTATAACGACTATGACAGTTTTCCCAAGTTTCTTTAGGTCAGTTATGAGATCCAGTATCCGGATTTCCTTATCGACATCCAGAAAAGTGGTTGGTTCGTCAAGCATAATTATATCCGTACCTTGATATAGAGCTCCTGCAATCATCACAAGGCGTCTTTCTCCGCCACTTAAAGCTTCGAACTTGCGTACACCCAGGTGTTCGATGCCGCAGAGCCTCAGTGATTCCGCGATCCTGCCTCTATCAGGTCGAGTATCATACCTGGACATGGATACTATGTCCTCAACTGTAAAATTCATCGGCGTGGGCGTTTCTTGTTGAACAACGGATATGGATCGCGCCACTCTGGTACTTTTCATCTGCCTGAGATCTTCTCCGTCTATTAGCACAGCCCCTTGAAGGGGTCTGAGATATCCGTACAGAATCTTGAGAAGAGTGGACTTTCCCGAACCGTTGGGGCCGCCTATACCGGTGATGCCACCTTCTTCTATAAAGAGGTTGTCAACATTCAGCCTGAATGACTGATTTAGGTACTCAAGGTCTTTGGCTTCAATTTTCATAGTTGCCACTTGCCATCCTCCGGAGCAGGTATAGAAAGAACGGTATCCCTATCATTCCTGTCACTATGCCCACTGGTATCACTTCTCCCCTCAATAGCGTGTTAGCAATGTCATTGGCGATTAAAAGATATAGCCCCCCAAGTAGTGCGGAAGCAGGAACTACAATCCGGTTGGATCCACCGAAAAGAAGCCTACATATGTGAGGGATCAGCAAACCCACAAATCCAATAAGGCCGCTGATGGATACCGCAGCAGAGACACTGAGCGTGACAAGAGCGAGAAGGATGCCCTTTGTTTTCTCAACCGGGACTCCAATAGAATGTGCATAGGCTTCCCCAAGTTGGAAAGCATTAAGTTGGCCGCTCATGGCCCACTCTGCTATGAATGCTAATAACATCACAATTGCCACTGGACCCAACTCACTCCAGGTTATTCCCTGAAAAGAACCCATAAGCCAGAAAAAGGCGGTTCCAGCAAGTTTTATGTTAGAGTAAATCAGCAAACCAACAATCGAGGAAATGAAAAAAGACACCGAGATACCGGTCAAGAGGAGGAATGTTGGTGGGGTTTTCCCTTCACGGAATGAGAAAATATACACGATGAATACTACAATCAGTGAAAAAATGAATGCCATAGCTTGTATTGAGAAGAGCCCGAAAATAGTTATTGAAAGCACTATGGCTGAAACTGCTCCAAGTGCAGCTCCACTTGATATGCCTATAATGTAGGGCTCGGTGATGGGATTCCTGAAGATGCTCTGAACCACTGCGCCCCCAGTTCCCAAAGTTGCTCCAACCACCAGCGCGCCAAGAACCTCCGGTTCACGCAGGTAAACAACGATGATATCCGTGGTCTGTGATATGTTCAGGTGAAACATTCCACCTATAAATGGAATTTGTGACACAAAGACCTTAAGTACTTCCAGAGGGGAGATTTTTACTGGTCCGATCATAGTGGAGTAAACGGTGAAAAAAATGGTTAATAGGAGTATGATAAAAAGCCATATCGTACTGGTGATTTTATTCCTAGCTAGCAATCTCCCCCTCAGCCTTTTGTTAGAATCCATGTTTGATCAGATACCGCTCCCTGGTTGATATTGAAGGCTGACTGGAAACTGAGGAATATTAGAAACATTGAAGTTCTGTGGATATACCTGTGAGATCATCCAACCTATAGCGTATATCACCCTGAAGTCAGGTTCGCTGAACACGTCATCATTGTAGAGTGTGAATACCTTTCCGTTTGTTACGGCAGATGTACTGTCGAAGGGCTCTCCGCTGATATAACTGCCGTTCACGTACTCGTCAAGAAAAATCACCTGGGGATCGGCAACCGTGATGTTTTCTAGAGATTCCTGATAATAACCGGTTCCATTTGCAATGTTAACAAGGTGCGCTATTGAGAAGAACTGGTTTATGAATGTCCCCTCCCCAGCCGTCCAGACACCAGGTGCACTCAAGTAATAAAATGCTTTAAGGTAGCTGGTAACATTCGCCAGATGAGTGGAAAAAACGGTCATTGAGCTCTGCATCCATGTGCTCACATTTGTCGCGTTAGCTGAGTTTCCCGTAATCTGCCCAAGTTCAATGGTTTCGTTCTCTATCTGCTGCACACTGTTAGGCGACATCAGAAGGAATGGAATGTGAAAGGTATTTGCAATCGTATTTTCCTGATTCGAAGCGAAATATCCATCCCCGGGGGCTATTACCAGCTGTGGTCTTGCATATGCTATGAGTTCATCATTTATAGCATAACCGGAATCGTAGGTCATTACGGTCACATTTAAGTTCGGTGGGTAATCAGAAAAGGCATCCACCCCAACAACCTTCCCAATGGAACCAATTCCATAGAGCGTGCTTGTTATGGAAGGAGCAAGTGATACAATTCTATTTATGGGGGCGCTGAAGCTGAATGTATTGCCTGTGTAATTGGCTGGCCTTATAAGGTAGCTGTTTGACAGGTTCAGGTCTATGGTCTGCCTTGTGCCGTTTGCCGATACAACAGATATGTACTGTATACCATCGGATTGCTGTTTACCATAGACAAAAGTGTATACTGCTATGCCGGATACGACTAACACGCCAGCAACAACTATTGTCATGATATATTTCTGCGTTGTGTTCATCTATTCACCTAAAGTTTGCTTACTAAAAGTGAAGTAATTTTTACATATAATAGTTTCGCATACATCTAAAATCGGAAAAGTATTTTATCACGACTAAGAATATGGTCAGGCTGAACTTGGCCGGGAAGTTAGGCGCTTCCTGTTACCCGAAGTCTATAGGCGGGGGCGACAGCCAGGGAAGATCAACCGGACTTCTGTCGGGCTCTATGGAACCGGGGAAGTTCTGTCCCTTTGGATCGAAGGACCTGTGGGGAAGACTCAAAGGAGACTGCCCTGCGTGCTTACCAGAATACTCCGCCAGGTCCGGAAGGGAGCAACGGTATTCTGGACTCTTGATGCTAAAGGGGTGCGGGACTGAGGCGATATAGGGGGCACCCGACAGGACATTCGGCCCGACTCTGGCGCGTTCAGCATTATCTTTCAACGAGGGAAAGATGTCGAAGATAATTCAGGATCCCATAAATGGTCCGGTAAAGGTTAGTGGGCTTTTTGAGGAGCTCATCGATTCCCCTGAATTTCAGAGACTGAGGTACGTGAAGCAACTGGGCCTTACAAACCTTGTTTTTCCAGGGGCAAATCATACCAGGTTTGAACATTCCCTCGGTACATATTACATAGCGGAACTAATGGCTGACTTCTTCAATGTCAGGGAGAAAGATCTGCTGCTTTCATCGGCATTGCTGCACGATATAGGCCACCCGGCAATGAGTCACAGCCTCGAGAATTTCTTCAGGGATAGGTATGGAAAAGATCATCAGGACGTAGGTGGACAGATTATCTCTGGGGCTGGGAATTACAGATCGAGTTCTATACCGAACATCCTGGAAAAGTATTCCGTTGATCCTCAACTGGTATCAGAGATCGTCCGTGTAGGGAGCAAGGAATTCCCATTGATATCAACACTCATCAGCGGAAGCATAGACGCAGACGAGCTGGACTACCTCAGGCGAGACGCATTCTCGACGGGTGTTGCCATAGGCCTAATAGATCATATGAGAATTTTAAACACAATAAGGGTCGAAAATCAGGATATCTACGTGGAGGAAAAAGGTATCCCTTCGGTCGAATCTCTATTGATCTCCAGAGTCTTAATGTATAATTCTGTATACTTCCATAAAACTTGCAGAATTGCCCAGAATATGATGGTCTCTGCAATGTCGGTTTCAGAGGATATGCCGGGTGATCCTTTCATGATGAATGACTGGGAACTGATCGCTTTCCTGAAAACTCAGAGAAATTCCAGAAAAGTGATGGCAGACATTTTGGACAGAAGACTCCTGAAACCAGTAATTCAGGTTAATTACACAAAGGAAATGACAGAAACCATAAGAGAAAGTTTGCGGGAATTCAATGACAGCGAGGTGTTTATTGATATTATTCCGCCATTAAGTTTTTCAGGAAAAGGTAGATCGAAAAGCGAGGTCAAGGCAATGCGAGGCGGCAAGGTTGGGCAACTTGAGTTATTTTCGCCCTTGGTCAGGTCGCTCAATGAGACTCTTGAAAGCAGGAGTATTGTCGTATCGGCAAGAAAAGATGTATTTCACAGAGTAAATGATCTCCTTCACTCGCTGGTCTGAAGTCTCTTCACCATCCTGTATGCTCCCCTGCTCAGATTCTCCTTGAGTTTATAGTACCTCTCCATATGCTCTGCTATTTTATACCCGTTGCTCTGATAGAATTTTATCGCCTTTTCATTGGTATCTCTGACTTCCAGTATGGATGTTTTTCCGCCGCGTGAGATCATTTGGCGCTCCATCTCCCGGATGAGCATTCTTCCAATACCCTTGTTCTGGCTGGTTGGATCGACGGCAATGCTCTCGAGATCGAATGAACCATCCCCAAGTGGAAGAACAACGGCATAGCCAACGATACTCTTTTCCTCCTCAGCGATTATATTAAAACTTCCGGGAGCTGTAAATATCTTCTTCAACATACGCTTCGAATAAGGCCCAACCTTGAAAGTTTGATTTTCAAGTTTTTTAATTTCCGAGAGATCATCCTTTTTGAAAGTCCTGAGTATCAAGTGACGCTGTAACGCATATCCTTTTAAAGCCTTTTAAGATGGGATTGCACTGACTCAATTATGAGTAATTACCCAAAACTTTATTACATTTGCGGGAATGATAGAAAGAATGTGGTACAATGGAAAATGCACTTAAAGATCTTGCCTCCGGTAAACCCATACTCATCTTTGATGCCGAGAACAGGGAACGCGAAACCGATATCGTTTTTCCGTCTCAGTATGTCACCCCTGAAGTTGT
>JAVYSB010000005.1 GCA_038729425.1 Thermoplasmataceae archaeon
TGAATCGATGGTGGTGATACAAAAAAAGCGCGGATTTCATCAACGTTCTCTATCTCCAACCCTCTCTCCTTCAACACTGCATGGATTGTGCCAAATTTTTTAATGAGATTTAGAGCCGTTTTGGCTCCTACCCTTGGTAACCCCTGGTTAAAGTCAGTCCCGATCAGGATTCCTATATCTATCAGCTGTTGAAGTGAGATATGGTTCGTTTCCAGAACTTCGCTAAGATCGATATATTCAGGATTCACGTTGACATAAAGATTTCTTCCAGGTACCTTCCGCCTGCCGTACATGGTGAAGTTTCTGAACACGCGCCTGGCACCAAACAGGAGACAGTCATAATCCTGCGAGACGACGCCTGAGACGAGCCCTAGCCTGGACATGACGGACGCTTGCGCCTCTCCCTCCGAGGGGGCATCTATGTATGGGAGCCCCATATATCCTAGGATCTCCCTTGCCTCATCCGTGATCTCTCTTGTGACATAATTGATCCTAGAGGATAGTGACCTAGCCCTTTCCTCGTCACCAGCCTCTATGGCTGCTTGAAGCTCAAGATAATTCTTTTCCTTTATGAGTCTCCGTTCCTCCAGAGTTCTGTTCTTCAGATGGGATGGCTTGCCGTCAAACACATAAATGGGTCTAATACCCTGTTCCATCATCGTGATGTTACGGTAGAATATCCCAGAGAGGTGTGAGGTAATTCTTCCGTGGGAATCTTTAAGCGGATTGCCATCATATTCCCTTATTCCGCTGAGGAACTGGTAAATCACGTTGTAGGCGTCTACAGCGACCACGGCACCTGACTGTTCTTTCAGGTTTGTTGTATGTTTCTGCACAATATCAGAGATGTTCACTCCCATTTTATGCCTCGCAGGTTATTCCATAGCTTACTATTCGGAAATCAGCGAATACGCCCTCTGCTATTGATCTGTGTTTTATCACCGTGAACCGCCGTTTCCCGTTTCCGATTTTTGTAATTTCGAATATCGCTTTCATTGCGTGGTTGATAACATACCCACCGAATGGTTGCAACGAACCGCTATCAATATCCTGGTAAACCTGGTTCGTGATCAGCGCGGGTATCTTAAACTTGACCGCAATCCGCGAGATATGTGAGAGTTGCTTCTGAAATCCGGCAATCCTTGCTGCGGCATCTGCTGTTTTCTCGAGGCGAAAATACTCTGTGAATGAATCGATGACGACCAGGCCGACATTGCCGTATTTCTCAATCAGCCTTTCGCTTCTCATAAGTGCGAGTTCCTGGTCTTCCAGACTGCGGGCCCTGAAGATCATCAGATTTTCCCTGTACTGATCATTTTCGCCGGAAATCTGGAGAACCCTATCTGGTGATACTCCCTCCGTATCTATGAATATCACACGCTTTCCAAGTTTGGTGCAGGAAATTGAAAAGAGAAGGGCAAGATTGGTTTTTCCAGAACCCCCCTCGCCATATATCTCTGTTATGACACTATTCTCGATGCCACCTGCAAGGAGTTTGTCAATGCACCCGACTCCAAGGGGAAGTTTCTGCTGTAGATCACCGATCTCGACCCTGTCCATCGTGTTGACATGTGTAAACAATATAAAAAGAAAATCTAGATATTTTAGAGCCGGCGAACGGCACTGACTACATCCCTGAGATCAGCGGATTTAACCTGGGTATCAGCATAACCGGAGAGATCCTCGTGTCTTGGGTTAAAGGCTATGGAATACCCGGCCTCCCGAAACATAGACCGGTCATCGAGTGAGTCACCGATGCAGACGGTCCTTTCCCTTGGAACGGAGTACTTTTTCCGCAGTTCTCTTACGTTGAGGTCCTTCCGCTTGAAATCAACCTCAATCTTTCCGTCTGGTACGAGGAAGCCATTTTTGTCCGTAAAAATGTGGTTGGAATTTACATGATCGAACTTCACATTTGACTGAACAATATCCGCCAACCAGGATATGCCACCGGACACTATGGCAACCTTCTTACCCTCTGACTTAAGGCTGCTTATGGCCTGTACCATTCCTCCGGTCATTGGTATCTCCATAAGGATCGAGATCACTTCTTCCTTAGATACCCTGCCTCTCTTTTCAATCCACAGCTTAACATCTCCTTTGAGGAAATCCGCATAGGTAATTTTTCCATCCTCAAATCTCTGCCTCAGATTGCTGTTATCCACGGAGAATCTCCTGTGCACATAGTTCCAGCTGCTTGAATCAAGAGTCAGGACGCCGTCCATATCGAAGACAAACAGATCAAAATCAGAGAGAGCCATTTTTCCAGTTCACGCCTTCATTTAGCAAATAAGTTGCTGATCTTAAGCCACCACAAAATACCACTACCATTTCTGCGCGGTTATATGAAACATTGAATATTTGTTCAATAGGAACGCGCAAAATTGACAATGTGCCGTGCCTCCTTACCACAATATATGCACTTTTTGCCCTGGACATCGCCCTGCGCATCCAGCGGCATATTGGTAGCTTTTGCACCTGTTTCATCCTTTATCTTCGCCTCGCACTCAGCCGATCCACACCATGGGGATTGGACAAAACCACCTTTTCCGCCAATGATCGTTTTTAATTCGGCATAATCATCTGTTTTAGTGATGTGAGACTTAAGGTACTCCAGAGCTCTCCTGTAAAGGTTGTTATGAATGCTGTCCATTAGTTCTGACACCCTGTTTCCGGCATTAGCAATCGGGATTATAGACTTCTCTGAAGTATCTCTTCTCACAACTGTCAGGCTTTCTCCTTTCTGTTCCCTTGCCCCTATTTCAATTCTCAATGGCACTCCCTTAAGTTCGTATTCGTTATACTTCCAGCCAGGGGAGTATTCGTCTGAGTCATCGAGATAAATCCTGAATTTATCTGAGAGGGAGTCCCTTACCTTCATGCAGTAATCTAGCACAGCTTCTCGATTCTGGCGACTGTAAATTGGCACAATGACTACCTGAATTCTAGACAATTTTGGTGGCATCACGAGACCCTTATCATCACCATGGAGTAGGACAATAACACCGAGTTCTCTAGTCGTGATAGCGTATGTATTCTGGAATGGATAGCTGTATTCCTCGTTCCTGTTCAGGAACTTAATGTCGAATGCACGGGCGAAGTTCTGACCATCCTGGTGATGATCCGGACCCTGTATCGCCTTTCCGTCCGGCATAAGATGCTCAATACTGTAGCTTGCCTGTCCCCCGGCAAATTTCTCTGTATCTGTTTTTCTTCCCACGATACCTGGAATGGCAAGATAGTCCCTGAGCACTTCACTGTAAATTCCAAGGATTCTGTCTCTTTCAGCAATTGCTTCTTCCTCTGTAGCAAAGACACTGTGCCCCTCGTTCCACAGGAATTCCCTGTTTCTGAGAAGAGGCGTGGGATGCTTAAACTCCCAGCGAATGACGGAGTTCCACTGATTTTGCCTTATGGGAAGGTCTCTCCATGACCTCACCCACTTTGAATAGCTCTCGTACATTATGGCCTCTGAGGTTGGTCTTATTGCCAGCCTTTCCTCCAACTGAGATTTTCCCCCCTGAGTGACCCAGGCAACTTCTGCGGAAAAGCCCTCTATGTGTTCTTTCTCCCTGTCCAGCAATTTCTCGGGAATGAGCATAGGAAAATACACGTTCTGAACCCCGTCGGCTCTAAGCCTCTCATCTACGGCCCGCTTTATGGCTTCCCACGCAAAATAAGCATCCGGCCGGAAAACGATCATTCCAGATACAGAACTGTAATCAACAAATTCCGATTTTGTTATGACCTGTGTATACCACTCTGAAAAATTCTCAGACTTCTTCACAGTTATACTCTTCTCGTCAGAATTCGCAGCATCCAATGTTTTTACCTTGCAGTCAATTGCCAGGTTAAATTTAGATATTACGATATTCCCGATGCATTACCCCGGATGGATCTGATAATTGCTATTTTCTCAAGGCGGTGCTTCTATAATCCCAATCATATGGGCTGCCAGCTGAAGCATACCTGATCCCAAAGTTTTTCCATGCAGCATTTAAAGCTTCGTTACTGATGCCATAACTCCCTGCTCAAAGAAAATATACATGTAAACGATATATTGCCATGGCTAAGTCTACTGTCGCAAACGGTGATGAGGGGTTCATAGTTGACATTGCAAAGAGACTAATACCAATTCAGGCAATCTCTCCTGAATCCGGGGGAAAAGGGGAGTCACTCAGGGCTGATGAGATATGTACAATGCTTGATGAGATGGGTTATCATGATTACAAGAGATATGATGTGCAGGATGGACACGATGTCAAAAGATCAAGCGTTATACTGAAAGTTGGGAATAAAGCAAAAACGCTTTGGTTGATATCGCACATCGATACGGTTCCTGATGGGGACCGGGCACTGTGGTCTCATGATCCATTTAAGGCTACGATGGACGGTGACAGGATTTATGGAAGAGGCACTTCAGATGATGGACAGGCAGTATTCCTATCTTTCCTACTTCTTAAACATCTGAGAGCGAATGACCTTAAGTATAATTTGGGACTTGCATTCGCAGCAGACGAGGAAATGGGGAGCAAATACGGCATACAGCACCTTATTGACCAGGACATTTTCAGGAAAGACGACCTCCTGATGGTTCCCGACGCTGGTGCTAAGGATGGACTGGACATTGAAATAGCTGAAAAGAGCATACTCTGGATTAAATTCAAAGTCCAGGGAAAACAGTATCATGCCAGCATGCCAGCTCAAGCGATCAACGCGAACAGAGAGGGCATGAAGTTCATGCTTGAACTTGATGAATTTCTACACAATAATTACAGTAAGCAGAACCCCCTTTTTTCGCCCAGTTATTCTACCTTTGAACCAACAAAGAGAGAAAAAAACGTGGACAACATCAACACCATACCGGGAACTGAAATAATGTACCTTGATTGCAGGATACTTCCAGAATTCGACATAGACCATGTCATTGACAATATAGACAGGATTATCAGGGAATTTGAAAAAAAGAGCCCTGCAAAAATTACTTACTCATTCTCCCAGAAAGAGCAAGCCCCTGTTCCTACAAGTGAGAATGCCGAGGTAGTCCAGAAACTTAAGGCCGCAATTGCTGCAACCAGAAATGGAACCCCAAGAATAGTTGGAATTGGCGGAGGAACATGCGCAGCTTTCTTCAGAAAAATTGGGATACCGGCTGTGGTCTGGTCAACTACCATTGACGAAGTGGCACATCAGGCTGACGAATATTGCTTGATCAGCAACATAAAGAGGGACAGAGAAACCCTTGAGGTAATGCTCTATCAATAAAAATAAATGAAGTTTATTCATCATCGGACTTGGACAGGTCCCTCAACCTCTGGACACCGTCTATTTCCTCTATTATTTCCCTGACACTGTCAGGCACATCTGATTCCCATGAATCTCCGTTGCGCATTTTCTCCCTGATCCTTGTGCCAGACCAGTTGCTGCGGTTAATCAGTTCAAGAGAATTTACCTCGTATCCTTTCTCGCTGAATAGCCTTTTAACTAGGGGATTGTTGCTGTACACCCTGTTGAACTTAGGCGTGAGGGATTCGACATGGGCTACCCAGAGTGGGTTTGAGTTTACATCCTCTATTGGAACGAGATAGAAATCGTAAATCTTCTCCCTCTCGAGGCATGTAGAAATCATGAGATGCCTCTCTCCAGCTGTAAATGGGTTTTCGAGTGTGTGAGAATACTGGGCACTTCCTATACCTATAATCAGGGATTTATTCGATTTAAGTATTTCCTTTATTACTTCCAGGTGCCCTCTGTGAAAAGGCTGAAATCTTCCGACGATGAAAGCTCTCATTTCCCTTACATATTCAGTACGTAGATAAAAGTTTCAGAATTGAATGGAATAAAAATTCATGCCCAATAATATGTTCGGGCATACTTACTTTCAATTAGTTTGGTTCAGTTGATGTTTATGATATTTTCAGAATAGGGCTGTATAATTTTTTTCTGAATCTTTGTCTGCGTCAATCATTTCCATGTTTACCGTCACTTATGCGGTCTGTAATGGTAAATAACAAAATCTAGCCGAATCTTCGTATGCGTATAACAATTCAACGGCAAACCTGGAATTTATTCTTTGTATAGTCACGAAAACAATTTACAATCTTTAGTTCTGTAAGTTCTCTCCTTATTGCTGCATTGCTGCTATGACATCTATCTCAACAAGTACTTTATCCGTTACGAAGCCACAAACTATGGTAGTTCGAGCCGGTGGCGACTTCTTGAACGTTTTTCCAAAAAGATTATTCATATCTCTGAAATATTTAGCTTCGGAGATATACACTGTAGTTTTCACTGTATTCTCCAGGGAAGCCCCCGCTTCCTTCAGAATCTTTTCTATCTTGTCCATGGCACTTCTGAACTGTTCCACAAAATCTGTTTCTCTGTCCGGAGCATTGCCCGTTTGACCCGAAACGAAGATAAACCCACCAGAAATCACGGCATGTGAATAGGGGCCACCCTTAGGAAGATCCGGGAGATCTATAGCTTTTGTTTTTAACATAAATAAATAGTGGATAGATTTATAAAAACGTATAGCCGTAAAATACTAAATGCAGTCACTTTATGTTTCGAAACCACCCATTTCTTTTCACGCGTGCATAATGCGTACTGATACATATTTAATCCCCACAGAATTTACATGTGTTCATTATGAAGCTGGTGGAAGAACTTGAGAAAGCTTGTGGTAAAGACGTGCTGACCAAGAAAGAGGAGCTTTTGCCTTACATGAGGGACGCCTCATATTTCGAAGGTAAACTTCCGGATGCCGTTGTTCTGGCGACCAGTGCTGAAGAAATTTCCAAGGTTATGAAGATATGCAATGAGCACAAGTCCCATGTAACAATAAGGGGCGGCGGGTCCTCGCTGACCGGTTCATCAGTGCCGGATGGAGGCGGCATTGTAATAAGTGTCGCCAGAATGAATCGTATCCTTGAGATCAGGCCATCTGACAATGTTGTGGTTGCAGAATCTGGAGTGAGACTGGACGAGCTTAACGACCGGCTGAGCAGTATTGGATTCTTCTATCCACCGGATCCGGCCAGTTCCATTTCCGCAACCGTTGGAGGTACAATATGTACAAATGCTGGGGGGCTGAGAGCTGCTACCTATGGCACGACGAAGGAGTGGGTACTTGGGCTTCAGGTAGTTCTCCCTACAGGGGAGATCATAGAAACCGGAGGATACACTCTCAAAAGGAGCAAGGGCTATGACCTTACTGGCCTGATGATTGGCAGCGAGGGGACTCTTGGCGTCATAACGAAGGCTATCCTGAAGATCTGGCCCCTGCCGGAGGAGACAGGGAGAATACTAGCGTACTTCAGGGACATAAGGGCAGCTGGCCGCGCTATTTCTGAACTGAAGTCAAGGGGCATTATCCCTTATGTTGCAGAATTCATGGACAGAATGTCAATGGATTCTATCACCAGGGCAAAGGGGATGAAGTTTCCAGAAGAGGCAAAGTATCTACTTCTAGTAGATGTTGCTTCAAGCTCAGAATCCATGGATCGCGTTCTTGATCGGGCAGCTGCTATAATAGGAGAGAGCATGCCGGTCTACATGATCACCACAAGAGATAAGATCGAGATGCAGAAAATGTATGAAGCACGCAAAGGGCTGTATTCATCCTCTTTGAGCCAACGCGATTCTCCAGAGCAAAGCGTAGTGATTGGCGACGTCGTTGTGCCCGTTTCTCAGCTACCAGACGCTTTGGATGAGTTCAGGGAGGCCGCGGACGACCACGGGCTTAAGGTTGTGTTCTTCGGTCACATTGGTGATGGAAATGTGCATGCAAATATATTCGCTGACATGGGACGCGAGGAGATCCGAAAACGTGTTGACGCTTTTCAGATGTCCCTGGGAAGAATTGCGTTGAATCACGGTGGATCGGTATCTGCGGAACATGGAATAGGCATCGAGAAGAAAGAACTGCTGAAGATGGAACTCGGTGCCAGGGACTCGGAATTTAGCATAACGCTCATGAGGAGGATGCGTGAAGTCTTCGATCCCAATAACATATTGAACCGGGGGAAAATTTTTGACTGACTTCGATCAACTCGTTGCAGAAATGAATGCGGAGGTGCAGAAATGTGTCAATTGTGGTTTCTGCGAGAGCGTATGCCCGACCCTCCCATCGTCAGGCTTCAATGCTATTATCGGCGCAAGAGGCAGAGTCGATCTTGGTAAGGCTTTTGTGGATGACGTGAAGAGGAACGGAAGGAGCGAACTGGATATGTCCGAATCATTCTATTCATGCCTGGACTGCTTCGCCTGCTTGCAAGTTTGCCCTGCGGGCGTTAATGCTGGTATAGTGAGTGAGATCGGCAGGGAGATTGTTGCTGGCTCTGGAGAATTCACCGGTAGCAAGGAGAACAATTTCGCGAAAATGGTTGTTGAAGCTACTATGAGGTATGGAAATCCCCTTGGAGTAAGGGAAAAGTGTTCTGACTGGGCTGATGGTCTTGAGTTCAACCACAATTCTGATACCCTGCTTTACACCGGCAATATGTATCAGCTCATGGCATTCAGTGAGTCACTCAGTAGGATGCAGAGATACATGGGTTCACTGGCAGAACTTCTGGCAGGCGTTGTTGCAAATCACACCACACTGATAAAAATTACAGGATCTATGGCAAATCGTGAAACACAGTATCGTGTCAATGGTTTCCTTAAAAGCATATACAAGCTATTGCGAATGGCTGGCGTAGATTTCAATTATCTTGGGAAAGAAGAGCCTTATCCTGGTACATTCATATACGATCTGGGTTATAAGGAAAAGTTTCTGGAATATGGAAAGCGGGTAATCGAACTCTTCAGGAATCATGGGGTCAGAACCATTATTACTGTTGATCCGCACACATATGATATATTGAATAATCAGTACAGGGAAAACTTCAAGGATTTTGATTTCGAAGTCGTTCATTACCTTGATTACCTTAATGATCTTAGGTTTTCGCATAATCGCGGTACCGTTACCTTACATGAACCTTGTCATTTTGTACTGAGGAATAATACTTATTCGAAGCCAACCGAAATCCTCCGGAGAGTTGCAGACGTGATTTATCCCGAAAGAAGCGGAAAGCATACTTTGTGCTGTGGTGGCCCTGCAGAACTCATGTTTGGTAATCTAACAAAGAATATTTCTGAAAAGAGGTTTGATCAGCTTAAAGCCGCTGGGGCAGATAATATTGTTACTGCGTGTCCAATCTGTTATGTCAACCTCAACAAAGATGGAAGCATCACCGATCTGTCTCAGTACCTGCTGGAAAGTTTATGAAAATGATAATATTCTGGTAATGCTTTTTATTTAATAGTCCAATTACTGCATGATTTAAGATGACCCAAAAGGAGACGATTGCGGAAGCATTCTTGACACCAGAACAAAAATCCTCTTACAGATGGGTAATGGCTACGATTTCCGGCATTGTCATGACTACCAGTTTCATATCGCTGTCTGCTTTCAGCATTGTAGCTCCGTCAATTGCTCAGAGCATGAGTGTCAACAGCAACACTCTCACTGTTTACGGTGTAGACGCATTTTCCATTGGCCTTTTCATTGCATTCTTCATCGGTCACGGTGGAATCTTTGACACCAGAATAGGCACTGGGGTAATAGTTGCCCAGGTTTGCTTGATAGTTCCTGAGTTCCTGATCCCATCCTCTGTCAACATATATATGATAACTGCGCTGCGGTTTTTCCAGGGCTTCATGATCATGATGCTCGCCCTGTTCTCCATTCAGCTTTCAGGGTGGTTCAGATCGTCTGAACGTGGTAGGTCCCTTTCGTTTACCCTAGGTGCTATAACATTGGGAAGTGCCGCTGGCGGCATACTTTCAGGTGTGTTCAGTTCCATGAGCTGGCAGATAACATACTATATCACGGGTGTGGTGATGATCGCCGGTGCCGCAGTATATTTTTCTCTTGCAAGGTCTTCAAAGTCACAGTTAGACCTCATAAAGAAGGCTAAATCAGTAAAACATCAAGGTGCGTGGAAGAATCCCATGACATGGATCATGGGAATTATACAGGTTCCTGTAACATGGGTACTTTTCAGCCTTGGCGGGTATATGTCAACATTTTCAGAGCACCTCGGGTACACAACTTCTCAAGCAACGGAGATCGTGATAATCTGGGGACTAGTGGGATTCGCAGCCGCTTTTGCAGGCGGAATTTTAGGTGATCGATGGGCAGGACTTGGGAATTCAAACAGACAGATTTTCAATTCAAGGTTGAGAATAATGACGATTGCAGATATGTTCATGGGAGCGGGTGCGCTTCTCATGGTAACTGTTGGAGGAATTTCCTTCTACTGGTTGGTTCTTGCAGTTTCCTTTAGCGCATTACTTATGATGTTCCCGCCAAATTATTGGGCTTCAGCTGGGAATGTGTTCCCTGTTGCCATATTAGGATCTGGCGCATTCGGTATGGGACTTATTTCTAATTCTGCTGACGCAATAGGACCTCTGGTATCATCATTCCTGGTTCCGGATTTTGGATGGAGCGGAGTATTTGCCTTAATGTTCATCATATCACTTTTCGGCGTGCTACTGAATCTGGTTATATCCAGAGCGAGATTTGACATTGCACCGGATTAATTCCTCTTCGTGAATAACATTCTTCATTTTTTTGGGCCTTTCGTAAGAGCTGTGGGATGTTTCAACTGCTGATGCTGAAAAGGCTGGTATTTACTACCAGCGTTACACCGTTCCACAACGGCTACATGGGAGATATGATTCTTGGATCACATTCAAGTTATAATCTTGCCAGAACCTGAAAAATCTGTAAAAAACCGATTCAAGGGAAAAATATAAATTACTCCAAAGCTATATTTATAAAATGAAAGCGGTTGTTGCGTATGATGATTCAGATGCGGCGAAACAGGCACTCAGGTTTTCAATGAAATTCAGTGCGGTAATTGACGAGTACATAATTGTATATGTAACGCCGTCTCTGGTTGGTGTTACACCAACTTTTGATACTTATATTCCTGCAAGCGTATACCAGAGGCAGGAAGAGACATCTGAAAGTATAATTGCCTCTGCTAAAAATGTAATGGGCGAAGGAAGTGTCAACGCATCGTTTGTGAATATGGATTCGAAGGGAGAGACTGTCCCGAAGTCTATTATGAGAGTTGCGAAGGAAAGAGGTGCTGACCTCATCATAACAGGCACAAGGAAATTATCAGGTTTAAGCAAGGCGATCCTGGGTTCGGTAAGTTCTGAAATAATAAAGTTGAGCGATATTCCCGTACTTATTGCACCTCCCCTATAATATTGATATATTTTTATATCCATTAACGATGGGGTTTGGTTAATATGGGAAGTATCAGGTCTTCAAACGTAAAAAGAGTTGCTAAAGAAATTGTCGAAAAAAATGCGGAAGCATTTACAGAGGACTTCACAAAGAATAAGGAGTTACTTAAGACTTCAGTAACTGGAATATCAAAGAATACTCTTAATGCCATAGCAGGTTATGCCACCAGAACGGTGGTTAAGAAGAGAATGAAGTTGCAGCGTGAAATTGAGGAAGGATCTGTCACTGTCTGATACTTCTATTCGTTTCAATTTATCTGTTATAATTAACGCGCCCAGAAATGCTTTTTATCTGTTTCTTCCATTAGTTGGGAAATAATTTCCTTCTGTTTTGTTGACAGGTGCTTAGGTACTGCGACATTTACCTGCACAAAAAGGTCCCCTGATCCCTTATTACTCATGTGCGGCATTCCAGCATTTCTAATTTTTATGATTTCGCCGGGCTGTGTACCTGCTGGAACTTGTAAACTATGTTTATCACCATATATGTTGATCTCGATCTCTGTTCCCAGGGCCGCCTCAGGAAAACTAATCTCCCTTATCATGTACAAATCATCATCCTTTCTTGT
Organism: Thermoplasmataceae archaeon; assembly: GCA_038729425.1. Taxonomy (NCBI): domain Archaea; kingdom Methanobacteriati; phylum Thermoplasmatota; class Thermoplasmata; order Thermoplasmatales; family Thermoplasmataceae; species Thermoplasmataceae archaeon. The sequence continues at coordinate 11,877 of JAVYSB010000005.1, forward strand.
GATTCCATTCTCCGGTCTGACTGAAATTATGATATAGAGATCACCGACATAACCGTTCTGAGACTGCCCCTTCCCCTTAAACCTTATTCTCAATCCATCTCTTGCTCCGGGAGGGACATTTACCTCGAAGCTCTCATTTTTGACAATCGTACCGGATCCCTTGCAGACTGGGCATGGTTCAACTGGTATTTTCCCTCTCCCATTGCAGGTCCTGCACGTAGTAACGGTAACCATCTTGAAGAATCCCTGACCTTGTATAACCCTCTGCTGTCCTGTACCGCCACAGGTCTCACACGTTTTCAGTTTTCCGTCCTTCGCACCTGTGCCCTTGCAGGTCTCGCATGGGGCGTTTCTCCTGTATCTCACTTCTTTCTTAGACCCATGGTATGCCTCTTCCATACTCACTGTCATCCTGAGGGCCATGTCGAGTTCCGGTTCCTGCTGGGCAAAATTACCGAAGCCGCCAAAGCCCTGGGATCCACCAAAGCTTCCTCCGAAGATCCTGCTGAATATGTCCTCGAAATCATTAAAGTGACTGAAGTTCTCCCACGTGAAATTGGAGGAGCCCCCACCAAAGTCTGCACTGCCGGTCTGATCGTACATCCGTCTTTTGTTCTCGTCTGAGAGGACCTCATAAGCTTCCCCAATTTCCTTGAACTTTTCTTCTGCTGCTTTCTTATCTGTTGGATTCATATCGGGATGGTACTTTCTTGCGAGTGCCCTGAATGCTTTTTTTATCTCATCCTGGGTCGCATTGCGATCCACCCCGAGTGTTTGATAATAGTCCTTAGGCATCTGGATTCACTACAATATTACGCTTTTTTTGGTTCCTCATCATAAATGTTCTCCTGCTTCGGTTCCTCATTCCCTGAAGTACTTTGGTCCGAAGTTTCCTTTCCCGCCTCTCCTGCAGCCTGTTCTGTCGGTCCCTGCTTCTGATATAGTTTGGTACCTATATCCTGTATGCTCTTGGTAAGTTTCTCTGAAATCTCCTTAATCTTGTCCATGTCCTTTTCGGCTATTGCTTTCTTTGCTTCAGCCAGCACATCCTGAACATTCTTGATATCCCCGCTGTCCAATTTCTCTTTGTTCTCGTTTATGGTCTTCTCGACGGTGTAAACCAGGGTTTCTGCGGAGTTAATTGTTTCAATCTCCTCCCTCTTCTTCTTGTCCTGCTCTGCAAACTCCTCCGCCTGTTTCTTCATTTTTTCTACTTCTTCCTTCGAAAGTTTGTTTGTGGCTGAAATTGAGATGCTCTGTTTTTTCCCCGATCCCTTATCATGTGCAGAAACGTTGATTATACCATTGGCATCAATATCAAAGGTAACCTCGATCTGGGGTATTCCCCTTGGCGCGGGTGGGATACCGTTGAGATTGAACATCCCCAGCGATACATTATCCGCTGCCATCGGTCTTTCACCCTGCACAACGTGGATTGTTACCGCAGTTTGCATGTCTGCGGCTGTTGTGAACGTCTGTGATTTCTTGGTAGGGATCGTTGTATTGGCAGGAATAAGGGGCGTAACCACTCCTCCCAGGGTCTCAATTCCAAGGGTAAGTGGCGTAACATCCAGCAGCACAATGTCTTTTATGTCACCCGAAAGAACAGCTCCCTGAAGGGCGGCGCCAATGGCGACACATTCCATGGGGTCAACCCCTCCTTCAATTTTTCTTCCAAAGTAATCCTCCAGAAACTTCCTCACATAGGGAATCCTCGTAGGTCCCCCAACGAGTATTATCCTGGTCAGATCATCCTTCGAAAGTTTACCTGAGGAAAGAGCCGTGTCAATCGGTTTTTCTGCCCGTTTGATAATTGGAGCGATTAACTCTTCGAATTTCGACCTTGAAAGGCTATATGTGAGATGTTTTGGGCCGGTCTGGTTTGCCGTTATATAAGGCAGGTTTATCTCAGAGGTCAACGTGCTTGATAGTTCTATCTTAGCTTTTTCCGCTGCGTCCTTTAGCCTAATGTATGCAGATTTGTCATTCCTGAGGTCGATGCCCTCCCTAGCCTTAAAATCATCCGCAAGAAAATTGATAATTGCTTCGTCCATGTCCGTGCCACCGAGCTTGGTATCGCCTGACGTTGAAACAACTTCAAAGACTCCTTCGCCAAAATCCATTATGGTTACATCTAGGGTTCCGCCGCCAAGGTCGAATACAAGAATTTTTTCTGATTTCCCCTGTTTGTCTATTCCATAGGCCAGCGAAGCAGCGGTTGGCTCATTTATAATCCTCTTTACGTTCAAGCCAGCGATGGATCCTGCGTCTTTTGTCGCCTGTCTCTGGTTGTCGTCAAAGTATGCAGGGACAGTTATGACTGCTTCGCTGACAGTTTCTCCCAGGAAAGCCTCCGCATCCCTCTTGATTTTCTGGAGAATGAATGCCGATATCTGTTGCGGGGTATACTCCTTTCCGAAAACTTTGAACTTATAATCAGATCCCATTTTCCTCTTTGCAGCATACACCGTACCTTCAGGGTTTAAGAGCGCCTGCCTCTTTGCTGGCTCTCCGACAAGGAGATCTCCCTCCTTTGTGAAAGCCACGTAGCTAGGGAAAGATTTTCCGCCAATCGAGACACCTTCTGCGCTCGGGACTATGGTCGCTTTTCCTGAAATGACCACAGCCGCTGCTGAGTTGCTTGTTCCTAAATCAATTCCTATTATTTTTGACATATTTATTCCCTCTTTGAAACTATTACCTTTGCATAGCGAAGAACTTCTCCGTTCAGCTTGTATCCTTTCTGCACTTCCACAACCACCCTCCCGTCTTCGCCTTCTTTGGTGGTCGCAACGACCTCATGCAAATAAGGGTTAAAAGGTTCACCCACTGACTTTATCGGCTCCAGTCCAGATGAACCAAGAAGGCTAAGAGCTTGATCCCTGATAGGAATCAATCCACTGTTTGCCTCAGACGACTGGATAGCTGAGTCCATGGAATCAAGAACCGGCAGTATATTCTTCATCAGGTTTGCAGAAGCGGTCTTTTTGGTTGAAGAAATCTCCCTATCCTTGGCCTTGACAAGATTTTCGGCGTCTGCCCTTTCCCTGATAAACATATCTCTGTACCTTTCGGCCTCTGTTCTAGCTTTCTTCAATTCTTCCCTCACCCTCCTGAGTCTGTTTTCAGCTGACTTCAGGCGATTCGCGGAACTGGATTCTATATCGTTCTCCAAGGGTTGCAGAATAGAAGAATCGGCTGAATGGGACGTTTGCATATGCGGGTATATTTGTTCTTCTACATAAACTTAACTGTAATAAATTCTGTCCCGTCAAGCGAGGGATACCTTAGCTGGTAGATAATTTGCTTTTCTGGAATTCTTTTTTGCTTTCTTCATCTGGAACAAATCGATGATCGATAAAATATGTTGGTTCTTGTAATACTACACTGGTTGTCCATAATTTCAGGCTGTTTACTCCCGACCTCTTGGTTTGACAGTTTTCACTCAATAGACTTTATCATTCCACGTTGCCATGAAAGAGTTTGTGCACTGTTTGGAACATGGGTACGGTTTGTGGTTACTTAATATCTGTTTAATCATTTGGCTCAGCATGGACAGGCCGAACTCGTTTAGATTTCTTAAGCCATTGTTTCAGTCAATGAAAGACCCAAGGGTTATTTCAATTGATCTTGAAACCCTGATTGATTCCCAACAGGATTTTCTGAACGATGAGAGGATTATCGCGATATCTCTCAGTTACAGTGTGCCTTCACCCAGAACTGAGGTTTTCGTTGCCAAGGATGAGTCAGAAATGTCGGAGAGAGACATATTGAACAAAATGGACAACTTTCTGGGAAGTTATCAGCCAAACGTGATCATTGGATACAATCAAACAGGTTACGACATACCTCTGATTCAAACCAAGCTGAGGAAGCTGTCTTACGCGGATCAATTATGGAATTTCAAATATTATTCCGGGACGTCAATCATAATAGATATGATGTATATCATAGCTGAAGACCTTGAGGCGGAGGGGGATTTCAAGCTTCGGAAATTAAGGGATGTCGTTTCACACCCAAGGTATGCGCATCTCAATCTAAACCGCAAAAAAGACAACGTGATTATTGAAGGTATGAATGTAGGCCAGGCCATCAGGCACCTCTGGAAGAACGATCCAGTGAAGTTCCTTGAATACTGCAAAGGAGATACTGAAGATGTTCTGAATATTTTTTATTACCTGTTTTATAGGCAGATCATCTGAGGTTTTGATTATTGCACATCCCACTTTAAAATGGAAACATCAAACTCTGATATGTGGGTAAATATACATTTATATAACTCATAAATGTAGTATAATAATGGCATCTTTTACCCATATTGGTATGGTTATTCTATCATCAGTTATCAGCGGAACGGCTCAGCTATCAGGGGCGATGTCCAGACTGCTGGATGTAGTAGTATCACTGTCGGCTGTGATCATAGCACTCTTATGGATCCCAATAGCACTGAGTTTCTTCAGCACTGACGAGAACAGGAAATTCGAAGCCAGAGGGAGGCTGAGAAATGCCCTTATAGGAACCTTAATTTATGTTCTGGCTGTCAGCGGCGTGATTTACGCTATTTTCAACTACATAGCGCTGGGTCAGTAACATGATTCCATTTCTGGCGGATATTCCAAAAGTACTCTCTGCGGTAATATACCTAGCTGACGAGGCATACGTCGGTCTAATAGGTGTTTTCTGGTACTTCCTGGTGAAATTTGGCCTCCAGCCTTCTTATTCATTCCCTGACATGGGGTCTAACATTCCACTTATGGGGTTCTACTCTTTCCTCTTCAACAATCTATATGTCGAGTTCGCATCGATTGCCATTGTGTTTGCGGCTATGATCCTAATGTTTACCTCTTACGCCAACAGCGGGCGTGCGTATTGGACAATAGTGTCGCGATTTTCAGTGAGTGTAATATTGTTCGTTGGTTCCATGGAGATAACACAGTTTATTATCGGGTGCACTTCTTATGCCTTTGATTCCGTATGGTCATATGGATCGATCAACTGGTACAGCCTTCTGTCAGTCACTAACATATCATCAAACCTCATAACCCCAGTTTCCCAGGTAAGCGCATCAAACTCTTTAGTTGAATTCTTCTTGCTCAGTTGGCTGTTTGTGGCAACATTCTCCCTTATGAGCATGCTCATTGTTCGACAAGCCATTATGATCTTTCTTTCCTTGATTCTCCCTCTCTTCAGCCTTCTGTTCATGACGGACAGTACTTCTAAACTACCCGTGAAGCTCTGGATTTTATACATTGAATCGTCCATACTTCCCTTCTTTGTAATGATAATACTGGTTCTTGTTCATATTTTCTATTATGATTTTCTCTTGCAGATAGGTTTTCTTTCGCTTGCCGTATTGTTGCCTACCGTACTCATGTCAAACTCCCTTGTCTACAGGTTTTCCTCATTCCAGTCAATGTATGGCGAAATGTCTGCAGGATCCGTGCTCTCGGGAATCGGCACTCAGGGAGGATACATTCGTGCTATAATGTCAGGGGATTCCAGTGTTTCAAGTGCCGGAAATATGCTTTCATATCCTTTATGGAATAAAGATAAGGGGAGCTCTGGGCCACTCAAAGTGAAGGATCATTCCAAAGCCGGCATCGACTGGAAAAAAATCGAGGATGAGAAATTGAAATACAGGCGAGAATGGTGATTTGACTTGACTGGAAGCAGCACCGATAAGATCCCGGCAAATGTGAGGAACATCAGACCGAGAATCGGTGGGATCGATGCCAGGAAGATTTCCTCGCTCATAGCAACGCTGATGGTATCCCTTTTGATTTTACATTACAATCCCCTTTTGTCCATAATTTTTGCTGTTGGAGGAGTGATTTTATCTCTTATGCCTTCGGAAGAGGGGTTTTTCCCGGGCACGATCGGACAATATTTGCGAACCGAATTAAAACGAAAATCCGGTACGCTAAAACTGGAATACCATGTGGACTGCGTGGATGGCATTTGCACAGTCTTAAAAGGGAAGTTAATGTTCGCAATTGCAACGCTTAAAGGTTTACCTGCTCAGATGTTGTCATATGAGGAATCCTTTTCTGAAACTGAAATGATATCGTCGATTATTGACAAGCTGTACTCGAGAGTTAGTTTTGTTGCATATAGCGAAATGCTTGACGTGAGCAGTTATATCATTAAAGAAACAGATGATGATTCTTTGGACTATAATGGCCTGGTTTCTTATATCTTTGAGGATGTAAGATACTATAGATCCTTTTTACTGTTGAGTGTGGACACCTTAATAGACTTCTCCAGATCTATGAATCTTCTGAGGAAAGACTGTGAAACCTTAAGAGAAGGATTGAAAAGATCTGGTATAGAAATAGCATTTATGTCGGACATTTCCGAAATAGGAAGGTTACTAGGGAGGTCTCTTTGATAATTTTCGAGGAAGAGTGATAATATATCAAATGACAGGTCAGAAAGAGTGGAGTTTCGTTACTTACTGGATGGTCCGCAAATCAAGATTGAAAATAACCATGCCATAATTACTCTGGCTGACTCAGATTACGGTTCGCCTTTTCTTTATTGCACGCTGCTTGAGGCAGCAAATGTTCAGGCTAGTATAGCTGTCGAAACAAAAAAAATAGCGGATAATAACTCTGATAAGTTGCTCAAGAGGTTGCACGCTTCAAGAAGGTCAGAGATGAGATATGTTGAGAAGAGGGACAGATCAAGATATCTGAAGTTGTCAAGGCATGCAGAAGCCCTTGAGAAAATGCTAAAAAAATCTGTCAGTGGTCTGAAAATATACGATATCAGGTTTCGACTGGTTGTAACTGCTAATCATCCTGTGAAACTCTCACATATTGTTTCAAGGATACTGGAGTCAACGAAATATATTGGACTCTTTTTTAAGCTAGAAAAGAATATGTCACGAAATGACGTAGTTGCTCTGTTACCACCATACACGAGTGAGAAATATGGATATATTATGGATTCACAATCCCTTTCAAGCATGCTGCCAATTCATTTCGAGCAGATCCCGAATAAAACCGGAATAATTTTTGGTGTAGATGATATTAGTGAAAAGCCCGTTATAATTGATATTTTCAGCGAAAATTCTTACAATGTCCTGCTATTTGGCGAGTCTGGGTCGGGCAAGTCATTTTTGTCAAAGCTGATCATCCGTCGATCTCTAGTCAGGGGAAACGCGGAACATGTCCTGATTATAGACCCATTAGGGGAATATGGTTCTCTTTCCGCAGCAGCCAATCCATCTACGGTGAGTGTCGGTAAGGGAGATTATATTGATCCGCTTAGGTTATCCGGAGGCAGCGTGGATTCTGCTGATGCTGTACTATCCATGTTGATACAGTTTGATAATCATATAGAAGAAGACTCTGCACCTTTGAGGAGAGATCTAATCAACTATCTGAAAACCTGTTCTTCCTGCTGTTTTACCGGTTTCGTAGAATATCTGAAACGTTCTGGAGCGTCATATTATTCTGTGACAGCAATAGAAAGACTCGCAAGCAATGTGTTGATAAGGGAAGTTCCCCTGAATATAAATGGTTCAATAACCATCATCAGGACTCCGCAATTTGTTGACAGGTCAAACGAGGCATCCGTTGTTTCCGTTCTTGTTTCGTTATTTTCCGCTATATCTTCTCTGCCAGGCAGGAAAATTGTGGCTATCGACGAAGCACACATATTTCTTGGCAATGAAGCCTGTTCGGTTATAATGGACATGATCGTCCGGCACTCAAGGCACTATAACACTTCAGTAATGAGTCTCACGCAGAATCCGGATGACTTTTTTCTCAATCCGCGATCCCATTCTATTCTGCTTAACAGTTCTAAGGTTTTTGGATTCAGAACCAAATCAGAGAACATTTCAAATTACTCAATTTCTGGAGCAGACAGAGTGCGTGAGGTAGATTTCAAAAACCTCATGGGAGGCAGGAATGATGCATATTCACAGTGCCTGCTGTTCTCTGATGGACGCGTAAGAAAATTGAGAATACTCTGTACAGAGAAGGAAAAATCTGTCATTGATGAAAAGAAAGCCTAGGTTTATTTTGTTCTGGGAAACCTCTCTTGGGCATACATGAGCGTTAGGATACCAAAAACGAAGACGGGAACGACAAACGAGTAAAGTCCAATATCTGTCCATGTGCCGTAAACAATCGACCAGCCCACATAAAAAGTCGCCCCTATAACAATCAGGGCAAGACCCACAAATCTGACTACGTTTGGAAGTGTGATCAATCGAGCAGCGTCCCTGATCCCTTCCGTTATCCTTTTATTATCTGACAATGTCGTTTCCGTTTGCAGAAATACGAGAGAATAATTAATTGTTTCCATCGGTTAGTGCATCCTGGATCAAAATTTACATATCAATATATTTATCTATATTCCAGAAATATCGGTATCTATGCACGACCCCGCCGCCAGTTATTTTAAATGTACGGAACGGGAGAGAGCCATATTTGAAGCGGGGATAAAACTCGGCACTGTATACCACCAGTATGTTGGTGTTCCGATTAATCTCAGCAATATCAAGTCATTGGAGAACGCCATCAGGGAAAGTGTGATGGTACAGCCATTCGTGGAAAGCGCCGAAGTTAAAATTGACCTTGAGATGGTAAAAAAAAGGCAGGGAGTGTATAAATACATAACCCTCTCCGGTGAAATGTTGAACGTGGGCCTTGAAATCAAGTATGGGGATTCCTCTATTAGGGCTAGGCTCGAATATATTGAGGAAATGGACTATCCGCTCATGCATCTGGATGGTTGAGATCAAAAATGGCAGTAAAAGTTGGAATAACGGGACCCGTGGGGTCAATAAAGGCGGATGCGCTGAGAAAGATCATTGATATGCTGCAGAAAGACGGAATGGAAGTTCAGGGATTGCTTGTCACGGAGATAACTGACAATTCAAAACTTACTGGATACTCAATTTTTGACATATTCACTAAGAAACGGGCAATTTTCGCTGAAGCTGGTATAACATCAAGAGTGAAGATCGACAAACTTGGCGTCGACACCAGAATTCTTGAGGAAATCCTTGTACCGAGCTTGCAGAAAGCTAGAGAAAATGCCGATGTAATTGTGATAGATGAGATAGGCAAGCTTGAAAACGCAACAAAGAATGTTCAGAAAGAAATAGAAGAAACCCTGAAGTCAACGAAGCCGCTTATAGTTACGCTTCATAAGAAGTCAAGAAATCCTGTTCTGCAGGAGATCAGGAGCCTGGAAAGCATAAGAGTTTTTGACATCACCCCAATCAATCGAAACATAATGCCTTTTAAGGTGCTACGCGTACTTAAGGGGGAAGAAGGACTCTAGTTGATAATAGACGAGGAATCGGCGCGTATAAATGTACCAGACAACTTTACGAGAAATGGGCCTGGAAAGAAGATGCCAGGATTCTATAACAGGACTCAGAAACTGAATCGGGATTTGTCCGTACTCTTTGTTAAATCTGTGAAGCCAGAGAAATCGCTGGATGCCTTTGGTGGAACAGGCGTTCGTGGGATACGGCTCGCCCTTGAAACACCAACTGAAGTCGTGATAACGGAACAGAATCCTATTGCTTACAAATACGTGACCGAGAACATAACGCTGAATAACTTAACGGTGAAAGCATATAATTGCGGGTTTCAGGATGCTTGCAACAACGAAATATTCGATTATATTGACATTGACCCGTATGGAACGGTAGTGCCTTATACTGATTTTGCAGTAAATTCTGTAAGGCCGGGAGGTTATATAGGCTTCACTGCAACTGATTTGAGCCCGCTGACAGGTTCTGTAATCATGAAAACAAGAAGAAGATATGGCGCGTTTATTCAGAATGATGTTTTTCGACACGAGATGGGGCTGAGACTGCTTATCTCGTATATAATAAAAAGAGCTGCAGTATTTGACAGGGCAGCATACCCTCTGATCTCATTCTGGAACTCCCATTTTTATCGCCTTTTTTTCCGGATCGAGAAGGGCACAGAGAAGACTGACAGGCTTCTGGACCAGATAGGAACCGTGAACAAGAGCAAACTACTCTGGAACAAATATCGTGATATTGAAGAAGGACCCGTGTGGACGGGACACCTCAATGACGGGGACTTAATCTTTAGCATGACCAGGGATTCAAAGAATATGGAGAACAGGGAACTGCGGAAATATCTGGATCTTATGGGAAGCGAGGATAAATCCCTCCTTTTCTGGGACCTCACGCGAATTTCCCAGGATAAGCATGTGGAGACCCCGAAGGTCAATTCAGTAGTGCAGAAATTGAATGACCTTGGGATTGACGCCGGAAGAACTGAGTTCTCGAGCACTGGTATCAAGGCAAGATGCAAAATTGAAGACATTTATTCTGTTTTTTAGTGGCTATTATTTTAAGGTGGTTCTCAAGACCATTAAAAACAATAAATAAATCATAAGCTTTCACAGGTGACAGATGAATAGCTGGATAAGAATACTCAGACCAATAAACGGCGTCATGGGGCTCGTCGCGACGTGGATTTCTGGATTCATTGGCGTTGGGTACAGATTGCCTTACTACTTTATTGCTCTACTGATTGCATCGATATCAGTCTTTCTTGTTACCTCTGCTGGGAACGTGCTGAACGATATCCTTGACCAAGATACAGATAAAATAAACCATCCGAACAGACCGATCCCCTCTGGCGAAATATCAATTAAAAGTGCGAAAATGTATTCTACAGCTCTATTCATAATTCCGTTCGTAATTATCATTCCAGGTACGGTCACAGGTATCTACTCTGTATTTGTACCTATTATAGTGCTGTTAGCAGAGTTGCTCCTTATTTCCTATGAAACGAGGACAAAAAACATAGGGCTGTGGGGAAATGCCACGGTTAGCGTCCTTGTCGGCCTTATTTTTATTTATGGAGGAGTTTCCGTGGGAGCGATTGCACCCATGGTAATTCTTTTCGTCCTTGCGGCACTTTCCAATTTCTCCCGTGAGGTAATAAAAGACATAGAAGACATGGGAGGTGACTCAGACAGAATTACATTTCCAAAGAAGCATGGCGTTAGGATGGCTTCCACAGTTGCAACTTCCAGCATTGTCATCGCGGTCGTCATTTCGGTGTTCCCCTTCCTTCTTGGGATTTTCCCATATCCCTATCTTGTGGTTGTTCTGGTTGCGGATATCATCTTTTTATTTTCAGTGCACAAGATACCAGAAAACCCTAAGAGAAGCCAGACATATAGTAAATATGCAATGATTACAGCTCTTGTTGCGTATGTGGTTGGTGCCATCGCCCTGGAGTTCATTTCAAGTGTTAGCCTCATTTCCATCAGCTGGTGAAAAGAATGAAAGTTTATGAAGAGATAAAAAAACGTATAGCAAAAGGGAAGGTTCACATGACGCTTATCGATCCCGCTTCACAGGATCCCGTAAAATCAGCTGTCATAGCGGAAGAGGCCGAACGGGCTGGCAGCGACTTCATCATGGTAGGAGGTTCTACCGATATCAATATAGACGCGATGGATCAATGCGTTGATCACATTAAGAAGCATACAAGCCTGAAGACCATTCTATTTCCTGGTTCCTCAAGTATGGTCTCAAAACAGGCAGATGCTATATATTTCATGTCTCTGATGAACTCCACAGATCCAGATTTCATCGTGAGGCATCAGATGAAAGCATCATGCTTCCTGAAAGAGACAGGACTTGAAGCCATTCCCATGGGTTATCTTATTTTTGAGCCTGGAATGACCGTAGGAAAGGTGGGGAAAGCTGAGCTTCTGCGTGGAGATGATTACAAACTTGCGCTATCGTATTCACTTGCTGCACAGTTCTTCGGTATGAAACTTATGTATTTTGAAGCTGGAAGCGGTGCTAATAGCCATGTACCAGCATCTCTCATATCTAAGGTCCGGCCCGGTATTGATTTACCGCTCATCGTGGGAGGCGGCATAAGATCACCAGAAGCTGCAAGCATTGTTTCTAAAGCCGGAGCAGATATTGTTGTTACTGGTACAGTGACGGAAAAATCAGACAAAGTGTACGATATCCTTGAACCCATTATTTCTGCCATAAAAGCCTAGGAAATATTGATCTGATCATGATTTTGCTATCTCTGCACATGAAATTTGTACTCATGGAGCAATGTTTAATTTATCAATGACATTTCCTTCTATGCCCAGGGTCAGAGTGGAAATTGAGTACCTCGAAGGTGTTGAGGATCCGGAATCAGAAACTATTTTGAGAAACCTGAAAATAATAGGTTTCGAAAACCTGTCCAGTGTCAGGATATCTAAATCATTTGAGTTCAATATCAATGGTAACAGGGATGATGCTCTGCTTTCAGTGAAAGAGATTGCTGACAAACTACTATACAATCCAGTTATTCAGAGATTCAAAATTGTAGAGACTAGTGATTGAAATGCGGGAACCAGCCACTGTTAATGGAGGGACAGAGATCGTAAAGCTCCTTGAAACCGGAAACGATTATCTGGAAAGCCTGAGTTCAGGTCTTTCACTTTCACTCAGCAGAGATGAGATGATAATGCTTAGACATTATTTTTCAGATCTGGGTCGCAACCCGACAATGCTTGAGATTCAGGCAATGGCCCAGGCATGGAGCGAACACTGCTGCTATAAATCCTCAAAACTCTACCTCAAGAAATTTCTTTCTGGTCTGAAGACTGACTATACTATCCTCGCCATGGAAGACGATGCCGGCGTTGTAGAATTTGACGACGAGCACGCGTACGTTGTCAAGATGGAAAGCCACAATCATCCAAGTGCGATCGAACCTTATGGAGGTGCAGCAACAGGGGTCGGAGGCATCATAAGAGATATTCTCTGCATGGGAGCTCAACCCATTGCATTGCTTGATTCTATTTATCTTGGAGATATCAATGATGCCTCGAAGAATGATCACGGCCTGACTCAGAGATTCACATTTGATGGAATTGTCGGAGGAATCAGAGACTACGGAAACAGGGTTGGAATACCTAACGTCGCCGGCTCCGTCGAGTTTCATAAGTCATACAATAACAACCCAATTGTGAATGCTGGCTGCGTTGGAATAGCTAGAAAGGAGAACATAATCAGAAGCAAAATAGAGAAGGTTGGGGATATACTTATCCTTGCGGGAGGGAGGACAGGAAGAGACGGTATTCATGGGGTTAATTTTGCCTCAGTCCAGATTAGTGAGAAAGAATCCAACAAACGAGCTGTCCAATTGGGAAATCCCATAATCAAAGAACCGCTCATACATGCCGTCCTTGAATCAGTAGAAGAGGGGCTCGTAGATGGCATGAAGGACCTTGGTGGGGGTGGACTTTCCAGCTCTGTTGGTGAAATGTGCTATGCTGGTGGGACATCAGCCGAAATTCATCTTGAGAATGTCCTCCTCAAGGAGTCGGACATGAAGCCATGGGAAATCTGGATAAGCGAGAGCCAAGAGAGGATGCTATTGGCTATAGATCCAAAGAATATAGAAAAAATTTCCAGAATTTTCCGGAAGTGGGACATAGAATTTTCTGAGATCGGTAAAGTAAAGGCGGGCACTAACCTTGTAATATATCATAACGGTTCCCTTGAACTTGATCTAAGTCTTCCATTCCTCACGTCAGGACCGATCTATGCCAGACCGTTTAAAACAAGATCGATTGACAAGAAGGAAAGTACGATACCAAAAGAACCAATCGAATATGGAGATTTCCTGCTGCATATGATAAAGAACCCAAACGCCTGCGCCCGCTTTCCGGTGGTAAGGCAGTATGATTTTACAGTGAGGGGAAATACTATAATGAAGCCTTTTGCTGGAATGCCAAACCATGAAACTCACTCTGATTGTGCTGTAATCAAGCCAGTAGAGGAGAGCATGCGTGGCCTCGCCCTTTCAGTAGGAACAGGTGGACGAAGCGTCTCTTTAAATCCATATAATGGCACAATGGCAGTGCTCGCCGAGGGATACAGGAACGTACTTGTATCCGGATCCAGACCGCACTCAATAGTTGACTCCCTGAATTTTGGGAACCCCGAAGACATGGAGGCAATGGGTGAATTTGTTGAATCTGTCCGCGCCATCGGTGACTTTTGCAGGAAATTTTCGCTGCCAGTGGTTGCTGGAAACGTCAGTCTCTACAACGGATCGAGCAGCTCGCATATCATTCCGACCCCGACAATAATGGTCTCGGGAATTGCGGATGACGTGGGGAAGTTGGTTAGCCCTGAATTTAAGAGCGCGGATCACTTGATAATACTGATTGGAAATAGTCCACCGGACCTCTCTGGAAGCCTCTATTTGCACTATCTTGGAGTTAGATCTAATGATTATCCACCTGTTGACCTTGACGAACTTAAGAGTATAGCGGCAGGGTTTCATAAAGCGTTTAAGGGCGGGCTGATTAAAGCTGCTCACGACGTTTCTAGCGGCGGCGTAGCGATGGCACTACTTGAGATGGCTTTCGGAAAAGGAATTGGATTTTCAGTCGACCTATCGGAAATTTCAAATGGAAGGTTTAGTCAGAAACTTTTCAGCGAAATAGGAAACAGGTTACTGGTAGAAGTGGATCAGAAGGACCTGAAAAAATTACAGGAATGCTTTGAAGATGTAAGGCTCGCGGTTGTTGGAAAAACTGGCAGTAAGAACGTCAAGTTTGAGGATTCAGGCATCGTCTATATTGACTACGACCTTGAAACCTTCAGAAATGCCTGGGAACATGGGCTTGATGATTTCATTTAATAGAGGGGGATTTGTGCTTGACAGAAGAACTTATCAGGAAAAGAGAAAAAGTAGATGAAAAAAACGTTGTAGTCGAACTTTATTATCGGCTCAATTTCAACGCGGACAAAACTTGCGGCTATACCAAAATTTTTCAGGCGAGTATAGACGGGTCCGAGGACGAAGAGCGATATGAGATATACATGGAGCTTTATGAGTGTGGACTGAAGCCGGAAGAAGCGAATAGGAGATTTGAAAAAGTAATAGATGACGTTAAATCCGGAAAAATAGATGTGGAGATTTAGCTGGATTTTGATTGAGAACCTATCTCTATCTTGACCGATACCTTGGAATCATCGACCAGCTTGAGCATATCGCGTAGGTACTGACTTGATATTATTTCAAGAACATCAGAGTAGACTGTTCTTTCTGGCAATATTGCGGCGCAGTCGATGCTGTCTATCTTTGCCTTGAAAGCCTTTACCGGTCCAAAGGTCCTATCCTCTGTCTGGAACCCATCTATGTGTATACCTGAGCTGTTCCTGAGGCGTCTCAATTCGTTCTCGAATTCCCGTCCAACCTTAATATTAAGTGTCCCCAGGTATGGAATGTATCCCAACTTTTCCTGAAACTGAATAATATATGATTTTCTTGAAATGTAGTATCTACCTTCACCAAGTCCACTCTTCACTTCCCCTTCAATTGTTATTATGTCAGACATATCCAGTATACGCGAGAGAGAATCTAGTTCCGAGAAAAGAATGTCTAAACCATTCTCTGTAAGCGAAATGTCCTGCTTTCTATTTTCCAGTACCCTGTTTATATATTTCTCTGCCCCTAGTTTTATTATGATCCTAGAAGCGGATTGCTGGCTTATTCCCATTAGCTTTGCGACTTCACCTGAAGATATATTTCTGGACGATTCTCTTCCTATAAGTTTCTTTATGGCTTTAAGTGCCAGATAAAGCTGATAATCCTTAGCTATTCCTGATTTCATCCTCCTTCAGGAATTAAGCCTTCAATCTTAATCCTTATGATCGATTACACGGCATCGATTATTCGTTTTCTTTTGATCGTAAAAACATGTACTTTACCCGTCTTTGCAGCAGAGATCATCTCGCGGTCATTGGTCAGGATTGAGCACCTGTCGCTCATCGCACGCCTGACTATGGCTGAGTCGCAAGCCCCCTCTACAATGATTGACCTGAACTTAGAAGCGATTTCGAGCGCGGCTCTAGCTTCCTTCACACTACCTGCCAACCCTTCCAGTTCACGAATAACACAATCTGGGACAAGAATATTTTGAAGACCTCTGCCTTGCAGGTTTTTCTTCAGGTCAATTCTCTGTCTGACCGAATATATGAGTGCGTTGGAATCTACAATGACAGTATTGCTGTCCATTTCAGTTTTTTGAGACTATTTCCGCAATCGCTGTACCATTCCTGATTTTTTTAATAAGAACCCTGAGATTCTCGCCCTTTTTGCCCCCAGCAACAATTATTGAGTAACCTTTATAATTGGTTCTCCCTTCGCCGGATTTCCCAACTTCGTTAATAGTTATATTATATTGCTTCCCTTCTTCCAGATCGGCTTCGTTAGATTTTGAATCCCTTGTTAACTTGATAGGGTGTTGGGCCCCGCATGCTTTACAAGTAAGCAGATCTATTCTGCCGACCCTGTGGATCTCTGTGTCAGGTGATCCGCATTCGTAGCACTTCACGTAAGAGTCCATATATTGTGAGAATTTCTTTGAAATCTGTGAAGCGGACAGCTTCCTGTTAATTATGAGTCTTCTCCCACTGATGGTCACACCAATGCCAAATTCCTTCATTAGATATTTCGCAATAACCTGCGGTTCCCGATTGATGAGATCAGTTATATCGAGAAAATTCCTGATTATGGTAGATTTGCCCTCGGTGATTACGTCAGGTTCCGGTATCTTAAGTCTGCTATCGCTGGTATTTGACTTTGCAAGCATCCCCGACGCCTTTTCCAGAAGCTCTTCGTAATCGTTTGTCATACAATAGACGTATCCTGACGGGTTATTTAAACTAATGATTATTAAAATTATGTACGATATATATAATGATACGCAAATTTATAAAATAAATGATATCAACAAAATATAATCATGGTTAAGTAGAGAAAAATTATTATAATAACTGTCTCCACGTGTACATAATGTGTGTACTCAGCATCAGGCCAACATTACTTACTTGTATATACAAAAGAAACATTTAAATATATATTGTTACATAATGTTTAGAGGTTATATCTCGTTGGAGAACAAGGACACAAAGATAACCATCAGAATCACTGAAGGCGAAGTTGAGGAGATAGATAATTTCCTCAAATCCACTGCGAGATTTGCCAGCAGATCTGAATTCATCAGATTTGCTGCTCTTGAATACATCTCTCAAAACAGAATTACAATACTTGGTCCAAATGAAATTTCGCTCAGGCTGGACAAGATAATGGAGCAGACGTTAGCGCTGGCCATAAGACAGGGCTATTTCAACGACAGGAGTGATGCAATAACAGAAATCCTCAATGTTGCCAGATCTAGCGGATTGATCTCAAAAATAATTGATTCAAAGAACAATGAGTTCAGGGCGGTCATGGACAAGTCTACTGGGGCTAGGGTAGAAGACCTTTCCTTGAGAACCAAGATAGATCGGAGTAATGACGACGAGGAAAAATCATAGGTGATTAAAATGATGAAAAAGGATGTTGAAACTGAAACTGGATATTTTCGAGAGAGAATTTGTTCAATTGCTAGGGATTACGCTACTGATAGATATGATTGTGCGCTGATCGCCATAGGCAGCGCGGCGGAAAGGGCATTAAGGAAAGTTATGCCATTAGAGGAAGCTAGAGTTTTCTACCACGCTGTGAATCATTCAAGACATACTTTAGCTGCGCAGAAAAACATAAGCAATGATGTTGCTCACATAGAGATTTACTCTCATAAACCTATGGAAGTGAGAGTTGTAAACGCAGGTGATGACTCGCTGGATGACGACAGCATGAGAGGCGACGATTACGCGATGGCCAAATTCGAAACAACTACTGCGGACATTTCAAATAATGAATCTGACATCACAAGAACTGCATTACGTGTCTTTACCGAGTTTCAGAGAAGTGATTCATATATCCTGCTCAGTGCGTTTGGGAACAGATATGCTCAGGCTATGCATTCATCTATTTCCCGAATTATGTCAAGCAGAAATATTCCGCATCTGAATGTCATAATAAAACCTTCCAGGCTATATCCGAGTGAGAGATCAATCGCTGAGGGGGCTATAAACCGCCTTGTATCAGCAGGCGAAAGAGTTAGAGTAATTGACAATCAGGACCTGGAAGAGAATTTAACAAGACATACCACTGGATACAGCGTTGATGGTCAGTGGGGTTCGATCAATACAAAAATTGCAAGGGAAATTGAGGTTTATCTTATGAAGCTGTCAAATGCATCTATAAATGCAAAGAAGATTGTGGCGTTTTGAACACACCACATAATTAATTTTTATGCCCTGTTTTACAACTGGGTTATTATATCTTTTTCCACCATATTCCTTTCGCAGTAAAGGCACCTCAGCACCAGTGGATTCTCTGATACAACGGAAAATTCACTATTTACGGGTTCTTTCTGGTTAGTAATACAAATCTGATTCTGGCACTTAACAATGCCAACAACGTTTCCGGTGAGTTTCACCGTGAATTTATCGGTTATCTCATAGTTTTTGACTATGCTAATAGTTGCTGCAGGTGCTACCAGAGATATTCTATCAAGATCGTCTCTACTCAGGAATTTGTTCTCCACTTTTATGACGTCTTTCTTTCCAAGTTTGTTGCTTGGGACCCTCATAGCTATGGTGGTGGATACGTCAGGGTTGTTTTCTATCTTCAAAATGGAGACAACCCTCAGTGCTTTTCCAGCCGGAACATGGTCTATTACAGTCCCGTCTTTTATTTTTGATACTTTTAGTGTCTGTTCCATGTTCATCACTCCAGGATCATGGAAAGCAATGCCATTCTGACCGGCACGCCGTAGTAAGCTTGTTTGAAATACATTGCATTCGGCAGAAAATCCACTTCCGCCTTTATTTCATCTATCCTTGGTAAGGGGTGCATTATTATTGAGTTCTGCTTCATTTTTTTCACAGTTTCACTATCTATCGAGTATAACCCTATAACACTGTTGTACTCGTTCTGATCAGTGAATCTTTCTTTCTGAATCCTTGTTACATAGAAAACGTCGTGTTCATCTATCCCCTTTTCAAGGTTCTCTTCTGTTGTGATTTTGACCTTTTTACTGAGTCTTTCTCTAATATGATCGGGCATTTTAAGAACAGCGGGAGAAATAAGGGTAACCTCAACATCAAAGTTTGAAAGTGCCAGAAGAAGTGAGTGCACCGTCCTCCCATAGCGGAGATCTCCAACCATTGCTATATTCAGTCCGTCGATCTTGCCGAAGTGCCTCTTAATTGTATACAGATCGAGAAGAGTCTGTGTAGGATGCTGCCCTGACCCGTCACCGGCATTGATAACCGGTTTGGACGAAAATTTTGAGGCAAGTCTCGCAGCCCCTTCAAGAGGATGCCTTATGACAATTACATCAGAGTATGATTCGGCCATTCTTATGGTGTCTGCAAGGGTCTCCCCCTTAGCTACCGAAGATGATTTGACGTCTGAAACGCTAATTACAGAACCACCAAGTCTGTGCATGGACGATTCAAACGATAAGCGCGTTCTAGTGCTGGGTTCATAAAAAAGGGTCGCCATAATCTTTCCCGTCAGTATTTCGAGCTTTTTTCTTGATTCCAACGCAGCCAGCATTCTGTCGGCTACTGAAAAAACCTCGCTCAAATCAGATGAGTCAACATCATCAATGGAAACTATGCTTCTATTTTTCAACATCAAAATAGATAAATGATTGTAGAATTAAAAGACTTTAGGTTAAAAAAAGAGGATGGATTACGGAGGGCTTCCTACGTGCTGGTTAAATGCTCCATATCCAATAATTAGTGCGAATACAGTACCTATACCCAGTATAATCCACTCGATATAGTAGAGAATCTTTCCAGTGGATGTCGTAGGCTTAATGTAAAGCACTGGAGCAAGGAGAGCACCGATTCCATCAAAAATGTACAGTCCCATTGAAGTAATCAGGTCGTTTCCACTTTCCATACTATAATCAAGTATGTTATAAGCTCCAACCAGAACATAGATGCCAACCAGCATGATCAGCAAGGGCATAAGACCAAGATGCATGTCCTTATATATCATCACTGCAGAGACAAGCAATACAATACCAAAGAGAAGAAGTGGATCTCCGAATTCCATGTTGTATTTTGTTGCGAATCCCGTCATTACCCATGAGAAGGACATGTAAAATCCGCTCACAATATTGAACAGACCCACACCGATTGCTGGTATTACCAAACTCTTAATCTGCTCCTTGTCTCCCCTAGCTGAGAAGAAGAAATAAAATGCACCTAGGAGCGTACCCATTGCTAAGCCGATCAACATCACGGCCAAAGGATCAACAAATGTCATTTTCTAGACCTCTAATTTGTTATTTTCAGAATATTAATAAAAAGGGCACTTGAGATGTTAGAGATTATGTTTATAAACTTTTTGTAAACGGCATTCATACAGAATCTTGAAACTAGGCTAACAAACAGTGTTTGTAAGAATTGCTAATTTAATGAATATAGCGGAAAATACATAATAATAGGATTATCATTTCGCTTGAAATATGGGAGATGAATTTGGCTCAATTTGAACGATGACTAATTTTAAAATGGGTCCTACAACTTTTCCAGTAGATGCGGATAAAACGAAGTTAACAAAACTATTTTTCTTGCTTAGATGCGAGTAATAGGGATTTGCGGATAGGAAAAGCAATTCACATCAAGAAGAGAAGGAATTATCAAGCGGATGAAAAGAATGAATAGGATTGATCAATTTTGCTCGAATTTTGACTGAAGATTTAATTGTTGGATCTCTTATCAAATGGTATTGTTTGACCTAACGGAGTTTTTCATCTTAAGGCACGCCTAAAAAATTTTGCATGGAAGTATGACCAGACTCCAGCGAATATCAAAAGTTAGAACCCAGGAAAAGTTACCGCAAAGCTTTGCCAATTAAGTTGCTATTAAATTTCAGCCGAAGTTAAATAAAATGAAATAAGAAGCGATATAATAGCGCCAGGCGCTACTTCTAATATTATTTTCATTCTTCTATTGACCAAGCTTCACCGATGGCAAGAGGATTCCACGTTTTTAAATAACTCTCGGCTCAGCTTAATAAAATATTATTAAATTTTATTTTTGGTGTACCCATATTTTCAATAAAAGTAAAATGCCCAAAGATAGTAATTTAATCATGGAAATCATGGCTCCTCATGGGTGGCAAGAGTTCCTCTATACCCGGTCTGCACAAATTATCCATACAAGACAGAGTGAAGCTCGTAGCTGACTTCTCAGATCTCGGGGATGATGACGTTTCACTCCTTTCTAATTTTGGTTCCCTTCCAGTGGATATAGCTGACAGAATGATTGAAAATGTAATCTCTACCATTGATGTCCCGCTTGGTGTAGCCACCAACTTCAAAATCAACGGCAAAGATTATTTGATACCAATGGCAGTAGAAGAAGCCTCGATCATAGCTGCGTGTTCCAACGCTGCAAAGATAGCCAGAGCTTCCGGGGGATTCACTGCCCGTGCGAGTGACCCAATAATGATTGGCCAGATCCAGATCATGAATCTGAGATCTCAGGATGATGCAAAGGAAAAAATCCTGCGGTCAGAACAAAAAATTCTGCAGTTGGCAAACACAAAGAGCAAGACCCTGAGAGAAGCAGGTGCTGGTGCTCAGCACATAGAGCTGCTGGAATACCATGTCCCGGAGGATATGCTTGTGGTGCACCTCTTTGTCGATGTGCTCGATGCGATGGGGGCCAACATTGTAAATTCAATGTGCGAGTTTATAGCACCTTATATTGAAGAGATTACAGGAGGTCATGTTAATCTAAGGATTTTATCGAATCTCTCTGACAGGAGAATGGCATATGCATCTGCAATTTTTAAAAAAGACTTGATTGGTGGAGAACAGGTTGTAAAAAATATTATGAATTCCTTCAATTTATCTATGGTAGACCCCTATAGGGCAGCAACCCACAACAAAGGAATCATGAACGGTATAGATGCAGTTCTTCTGGCAACAATGAATGATTGGCGTGCAATTGAGGCTGGAGCTCATGCCTTCGCTTCTCTTACTGGATACAAGTCACTTACCAGATATGACATCACACCGGGTGGCGATCTCAATGTCAGCATAGCCATACCTATAGCTACCGGGACGGTGGGAGGTTCTACCAATACTGTTCCAAAGGCCAGGGTAGCGAGAAAGATACTAAATGTGGAGAATTCAAGGGAATTTGCATGTGTTCTGGCATCTGTTGGACTCGCCCAGAATTTTGCTGCAGTACGTGCACTAAGTGCGGAAGGCATCCAGAGGGGGCACATGAGTCTGCACGCCAGAAGCATAGCTATCACGGCAGGAGCACTAGGTGGAGAGATCGATCAGGTCGCAAAAATCATGAGGGAGGAAAATACTATATCGCCATCACGTGCGAGGGAAATATTAGCCCTATTACGCAAGAATTCATAAATACAGCTAAATATAGCTTTACGATGATTGGGTGAATCCAATGGATGAATTAGGGGCACTGCTAAAGTCTGCTGATAACTCGCTTCAGAGAGAGAAGTACATTGACGCAATCAGAGACTACGTGAGAGCGACAGAACTAATCAAGGATAGTGATCTTTCAACACTAGGAGAAATCTATTACAAGATATCACAGGCGTATTCAGCCTTGGAGCCGAAGAATATTGAAAATTCCATGAAATACGCTAATATGGCTCTAGATATTCATAATAAATCAGGCGAGAGAGATCTCGAGATCGTTGACAGACTTAACATGTTTTATATTCTGATGGACGCCGGTAAACTGAATGAATCAGGCGAGGAACTGGAAAGGGCCCTTTTAATTGCCAGAGAGACTGAAGACGAAGGTCTTGTAAACATGGTACTTTTGGCGAAAGCAGAACTTATTGGTACCCGTAAAGGGAACGAAGAAGAATTGTTGAATATCTTTAATGGCGTAATGGAATCTTCGCGTAAAAACGGTGATTGGGATAGTTACTTTGAAGCAAAGAAGGGAATAATAGAGAATATCAGAAAACATGGAAACGCTGAAGACGCACTTGAAAAGTCGATAGAGTCTCTGAACGAGATAGACAGCATATCAGCTAGTATAAAGAACAAAAAAGAAAGAAAGGAGTTTAGAAGCTCCCTCTCCTATATATACGATATAGCCTCAGATATAGCCATGGAGATGGGTAATGTGGACGACGCGATTAAAATAGCACAAAGGCTATCTGAGTAAGCCGATCAAATCTTCTAATTCTTCAGTTTAAGGTATGTTTCCAGCATTTCCTTTGTGAATGGCCTTAGATCAATATCCTCATCAGACATAACTGCCATTAATGCCAGGTCGAAGTTAATCAGCTTTATCTTGTCTGTGACTTCCTTGCTTCTGGCTATTGCTTCCTTCTTGGTCAGCTTCCCTGAAGCTGCAATGGCGTCCAGAAGCCTATCCACAATAGGCTTGTCTCTGGACGAGGAAAAAAGTTCATCCACATTCACAGAGAAGTCGAGAGGTACTATGATTCCGGCGGGACTAAAGGCTGGTGTGTATTCCTTGTCGCTTTCATAAAGCAGTCCTTCATTCACGGCTTCAACGATGAATTTCTCTACGACGTCTGGTTTCAAAAGGGAGCGCTTAAATGATAGGAATGTAACGAAATCCTGTTTTGTGCACCTTTCCGAATTTTTTTTGTTTGAGAAGACAATAGCTATCAATTTTCTTGCAGTATCTTTATCCACGGTGTTTGATACTCAACATTTGAATAAACTTTTTCAATTATCGTCCAAGGATACAACGGTCCAGATAAAAGAATTGATTGGAGCAATTGAAGATTTCCGGGATCAGTTGATCCCAGAGAGTACTTCTTGTATCTTTTTATAGTCAGGTTCTTTCCCAGGGTCCTCGCTTATCCACACATACCTTATGACCCCGTCCCCTCCCAGAACAAAAATACTTCTTTTTGACACGGAAAGCCCTTTCAGTGAAACGAAATCCTCGTGTACTCCACCATACTGTTTTGAAACCGTTCTTGTTGAATCACTGAGAAGGTCGAAGTTCAAATTATTCCGCTTGTCAAACTCTGCGAGCGTGAAGGGTGTATCGACGCTAACTCCTACAACTTTTGCACTGAGCTTCTTCAAGTTTGCCATAGAATCCCTGAAAGTACACATTTCCTTTGTACAGACGCTGGTAAATGCTCCGGGGAAAAACGCTAAAACAACTTTTTCCCCGCTATATTCAGATAGCGATCTCATTTTCAGTTTAGAATCTGGCAAAGCAAAATTCGGAGCCTTATCTCCAACTTTCAGTGTCATATATTTCCTGCTGCTTTTATCGCCGCGAAATATTTAATGATACCTGATCAAAAAATGTTACAGAAGTGCCAGATCGCATGTGAGCGAGAGTGGTTTAGCACTATGAACAATGTCTTTGATTAAATAGGTTAACAGATTCAGTGTTATGACATACATCGTTACGCGACCCTAAGTTATGTGCTATATATTATAATAGAATTCCACATCCAAGTCGAGTAACAAAATGACAAAGGCAGTTGCTCTTTTTTCAGGGGGGAAAGACTCCTTTCTTTCAATGCAGATAGCGCAAGAAAGTGGTTATGAAATTATTTCCGCAGTGACCGTTTTGCCGGACGAATACTCTCCCATGTTTCATTTTCCCAATGCGTCTAAATCGGCGTTGCCGGCCAGGTTTCTTGAAGTGCCTGTGGCATTCTGCATGGAAGAAAAGCTGAGAGAAACCGTAGAATCCTACTATGCAAAGGGAGCCAGGGCTATTATTTCTGGAGCCATCGCCTCAGATTATCAGAAGACAAGGATCGAACAAATGTGCACCGAACTTGGAATGATCTCATTTAC
Organism: Thermoplasmataceae archaeon; assembly: GCA_038729425.1. Taxonomy (NCBI): domain Archaea; kingdom Methanobacteriati; phylum Thermoplasmatota; class Thermoplasmata; order Thermoplasmatales; family Thermoplasmataceae; species Thermoplasmataceae archaeon. The sequence goes on from JAVYSB010000005.1 coordinate 36,630, forward strand.
GCCATTATGGCGGAAGAGCCAGGGGAAGGTTTTACTTGAGTTATTGGAGAGGGGCATCAGGGCAGTGATTGTTTCAGTGTCTGCCGAGGGTCTCACAGAGGAAGACCTAGGTAAAACAATTGATTCACAGTACATACAGCATCTTAATAACATCTCTCGGAAGAGGAGAATAAATATCGCGGGTGAAGGTGGCGAATATGAGACATTCGTGTACGGTGTCCCTGGGAAACCAGAGATTGACTACAGAAACTCCAAAAAAGTGTGGGAGGGTTCCTGCGGTTATCTCCTACTTAGTGAGTGAGTTCAGATTTTGACCCTTTCAACTTCCAGAGCATCCCACGTAGGGTATTCCTCAATCTCGTATATATCATACTCAACCGAGTTTCTAATATCCTGCAGTATCCATGGCGGAACTTCCAACCTATTTTTTGTCGGATTGACGTGAATCTCTTCGGGATCCATGCCAAGAGAGATAAGTTTGTTACGCATTTCTGTCGTGTCGGCGCCCTCCACTATACCTCTTATTATTGTACCATCCTTTGTGACAACGTCAATATCCCTTGCAACATTCTTTGCCCTTCTCTTTAGTCTATTCTTAAGCTGGACACCGTCCTTAAAAGCCGCGGAACAGTAATGTACGGTAAAATCAGGAAACTTTTTGACCATATCTATAGCGAGAGACTGGCTACCATTGGCCCCAGATTCATAATCGCTCTTTACCTGATATCCTCTTCCCAATAGATTTTCGTAATTGGTCTCCGAGAACTCCAGTTCGTTAAGGTTTATGAAATCAAGATCCATCTTTCTGGCGAACTCTATTAGATCTTGAGTCTCCTTCATCCTGTAAGGAAGACTGGGTACCTCTATACCTACGCTCATGCCATTGTCTCTCGACCATTTTATTCTATCCTTGAAAATGGACCTATCCATAAAAGACCATATTTCTTCCGGAGGATGAAACCTTATTTCGTCCAATCCAGCTTTTGCTACTGTATCGATCGCAGTTTTAGTTCCGCTTATGGTATACAGATGGATGTGATGTGTCTTGCCGAATTCTTCTTTTAGAATTGTGATGTACTCAGATGTACGTTGATAATATTTGAGAGGATCCCCACCGGTGATTCCGGTGCCGGTAGCGCTGATCATCTTCGCCTCGTAAATTGCGTCCTTCATATTTCTGAGTGGCATTTCATCGGCATACATTACATCCTTCATTTTTTTGGGTTCTGAGAGGGGACAATAAAAACACTTAGCGTCACATATACCGGAAACAAAGAGCACCATCTTTCCTCCCTTTGCACAAAGTTGGCACCCGAGAGGTAAACTCCCTGTGTAAGCCGACCCCCCACTCATCCTTCTCATGATCATCGTCATTTAGACCTCATATATAATATCACTGAAACCCTTTGTAACATACCTTTACTTTCACACAAAAAAGATAGGTTATGAATCTCATAAATTTTAAGTATAACTAACTAGCATAACTTACACATGGTTGACGACAATTTCGGATTAGATTACGAAAACTGACGGAAAAGCGCTGATTGACTCACTGTCATACCTGGGCCTAGATTCCGTTTTTGTATGCGCAGGACTAAGTTGGTATGGATTCAAACTCTCACCGGCCTATGGAAAAATTGTATCTGAAATGGTCACGGATCAAGATCCTGAAAGTGCAGAGTTCGATTGGCGGGCTTTTTCTTTGGATCGGTTTAAGAGAGGAAAACCTATAGTGACACGATATTCCGAGATAGGCACTATTTATTGAGGGATTATAAGAGGCTATAATAAAAGAGAAAACATTCTTCTATTCTCGAGGAATCCAAATAACAAAAATAACTACCTGAATAAACGAGATCAGGACTGGAAGTCATATGCCCAGAAGTGCAAAAATTGTCAACAAATGATATTCTAATAATATTCTCTCCATACAGGTTGGAGATCCTCTTGGAAATGAAACCATTCTGACTTGAAATTCTCTTTTGATCAGATTTAATGAAGCGCATGCACATAACAGGCTGACAGGCAATTTGCATTGACCATTCAGGTGTTCAGGAAAATTAAAGTGCCAAGAACCTCCGGTCATATATTTGAACTCATTAAAGTATTCTAATATACCGGAATCAGCAAAGGACCCCCAGTTGATCTAATCATTGATTATCCAAAAAGTACAAAAGACCATTTTTGGGTGTTGGTGCTACCTAGAACATCTCAAATTTTATGAAATCTAATTACGAAACCTTTTGTCTCTAAACCGGAATTGTATTCCAAAATTCATACCCACCTTACTTCGATATTATAGATTTAGTGGTTTGAGCATAACTTCAACACGGGTGTCGATTTTCAGAACTGCAACTTATTTAAAGAACGACGTTTCCAATGTTGATCGATGCGTGCGGTTGCACAAATATGGTCAAGAAATTAGCCTAACATGTAAGGTATAGCAATTATATCTTAATTCTAATTATTAATGTTATGTATTCATCTGAAACCGTAGCCCGCAACGCTTCTAATAAGACCGACTACGTCAGTCAAGAAAATTGGGGGCGATATCTTTCAGCAGTAGGTTCAATGTTAAAATCTAGATTGTTCACACATACCCCATTTTTTCTCGCACATGCGATGACCTTTGGATGCAATTCCAGGTGCAAGAGCTGCACTTACTGGAAAAATACTCCGAGAATGAAGGAGGATCTTACAACCGAGGAAGTTTTTAATCTTCTGGATGAGGCTTATGATGCGGGGATCCGGGGGTATTACATGTTTGGGGGAGAGCCATTAATCAGGAGAGATATAGGTAAAATAACAGATTATGCAAAGAACAAAGGGTTTATCACAGTGATGAATACAAACGGTTCGCTAATGGAAAAGAAAGCAGAAGAGCTGAAAAATCTTGATTTTGCTTTCGTATCAGTGGACTACTATAATGATTATGATGATGTCATCAGGGGCAGGCCTGGAACTTTTAAAGAGGTCATGAATGGAATACGCGCTCTCAAGAAAATTGGCAGGACAAAAATCTCGCTAGTTACAACCATAAGCACACTGAATTGGGGGTCGATGAGGAAAATGGCGGAATTTGCAAAATCGCTCGGAATAGGTATTTCGTTCAATTCGATAGAGCAGTCGCTTGATTTTGGTCAGACAGATGTAAATTCAACACCTAATTTCGGGATCGGCCTGAGTAAGCAACAACTTCATGAGTTCTATGATACTCTGCTCAAAATCAAGAGGGAGGGTTATCCGCTTATGGAAACCGAGAATGTTCTGGAAGACTATGTTGAGGGCAAACCTTGGAAATGCCATTTCCCTAAGATGTTTGTATATGTCACCCCAAACAAGGAAATATACAACTGTGACTACACCTTTGCATATGACCTGAAAAAAGGCTCGCTCAAGGACTATTTTGCCAGCCAGGAATTCCGTGCTTACGCCAAGAAATCCGAAACGTGTAACCTGTGTGTGAGAACATGTGTGCGCGGTTATTCGTACACATACAACATGTTGCCGAGACAAATTAAAGGGCTTGTCGGAGAAGCTAGGAACTTGTTCAACACAGAAGTGAACGAGACTGATCAATACGAGAATGCTGCTGTTGAAATAGGAAGCAAATCGCGACCTAATCAGAACCTGCACTGAATCTGGTACCCGCTGTCATTCATCCAGTCTTTTCTGAATTCCCTCTGATTCCTCTGGTGAATAAGTATCAAGGTTTGTGTTGCTCTTTATGAGCTGGATCAGCATCGATATGGCAAAATTCTTGTCATGCACGGTCGGTTCAAGCATGGCGTTGTTCTCAGGGATTTTCAGGCCAAGTTTTGTCAATTTTTCTATGTATTCAGCACGCTTAGCAGAATTTGCTTTCTTGTATTGATTTGGGATATCGACATTGCATCTCTCGATTTCTCTCAGGAATATGGGCCTGTTAAAGAGGAGGTTTAGGGTATCCAACACCCTGTCAGCAGCATTTTCTGGGTCTTTCTCCCGGCATAGTTTCCCTACCTTCTCATAAATGTCAAATTGCTTTTCCTGGTTCACAGAGTATACCTTAGACGGCTTTATCTCCCTGACTGCAAGAACGCCAACTCTCACCATAGCCTCGAGATAACCTGTCAGGAAAAGCCTGTTCAGCTTTATCCCCTCCTTAGACAATTCCTGGGCTATCCCCGAAATGGATTTACTTTCGAGCAACAGATGATCCAGAATTCTATTCCACAGGGAACTGGACTCATTTTCAATTTGCAAATCGTTTCCCCCCAAGTGATTCTCTCAGTTTCTTTGAATTATTGACAGACATTTCACATATCTTCTCGGAAACACCGATGAATCTGGAAGGATCCATGGCATCCCGCAGTTCATCTGCAGTTACTTTGCCAGTTTTATCGAGTATTACTTTGGACAGCTTTTTTTTGTCAGTTATGGATTCCATAGCTGATTTTCTAACAAACTCATGGGCTTCCTGCCGGGGCATCCCCTTGGATACGAGGAGCTTCACAACATTTTCTGACATGGAGAGTTCGTTGGACACCGCAGTCATTTTCATTCTTTCGACATGGACATTCAGGCGTGAGAATATGTTAACAGTTTTCACAAGTATATGATCGATAAGGATGCTTGCATATGGAATTGTGAATCTTTCAAGTGCGCTGTTCGTAAGGTCCCTTTCATGCCAGGTAATTGCTGCTTCGTACTCTGGGTTAACCAGCGATCTTATAATACGCGCTAAGCTTCCGACGTTTTCGGAGTCTATTGGGTTCCTCTTACTTGGCATGGCACTGGATCCTACTTGTCTGCTGATATCAAAATATTCGGAAACTTCATCAATCTCTGTTCTTTGAAGGTTACGAACCTCTGTAGTAAATTTTTCGAGCGACGTGGCGACATTAGACAATATTTGCAGGTACTCTACATATCGGTCCCTGTCTACTACCTGTGTAGCGCTGTCCTCCACTCCTATTCCCAGTTTCTCCATAACATCATTCTGAACCTGAAGGGCATTCTCTCCAATGGATGCTCCCGTTCCCACCGGTCCAAGCATTTTTCCAACCAGAACGCGCTTCTTAGACTCCACGACTCTTTCTGCGTGTCTGCCAATCTCGTTCAGAAACACGGCCATTTTCAAGCCGAATGTGATTGGGCTGGCGTGCTGGCCATGAGTCCTGCCAACCATAATTGTGAGCGAATGCTTCTGGACAAGCTTTTCGAGCGCCGTTTGAAGATCAAATAGATCATTTAGCAGTATACTGTAGAAATCCTTCAGCTGAAGGGCTGTTGCCGTATCTACAATATCGCTTGAGGTGACACCATAATGGACGTAGGGGGCGCCCGGACCGCATTTCTCGGTCAGAGCCCTAACAAGAGACATTAAATCATGCTTAGTTTCGGCTTCTATCTCCTTTACCCTGTCCAGATTTACGATTCTGGCTGAGACCACACCAGAAATGTCTTCATATGCCTCTTTCGGAATTATACCATTCTTCCATTCTGAATATGCAAGTGCAGCTTCTGCTTCGAGCATATATCTGAAGCGTGACTCTTCTGAGAAAATGTTTTTCACTTCATTTCTTCCGTACCTGTACTCAATGGGAGAAACGGGCATAGTTGTTGATTGCTGGGTTAGCTTAAAACTTTTTCATTTCAGGGGATTCGACTATTCACACTCAACTCTGCTCTGCCAAATATGTTGATCTTTCAATATCCAACATAGCAAATGGGCAAAAATTATAATCTTCCTATTGCATTTATTATGTGAGCATTATGGAAATAAACGATGTGGATGAGGTTTTTGACTCACAGTTGATTATGAAGGGCGTTTTCAAGGATGTGGCCAGCGAGATGAGCCGTAAATACGGGCTTAATATGATTGTTGTGCCCTTTGCCACCCCGGAGGGTAGCATATCAGTAAGGGTTTTCCTTCCAGATTTGAGAATACCTGAGGCAAAACGGACAGAGATAACCGCTGAACTTAATAGAAATGGGGCTAAACTCAATAACAATATATGGGAAGTTTCCAATGTCAATAACCTTGGTGAGTTGTCACAATACGCCTTGCTTCTTAAGGAGGTTGAGAGTATCATCTTCGATCCAGGCGTCATTGAAAATGGCATATATATTCAACCATTCAGATTCATAAGTACACAGAGAAAGATGATATCTGACATCTTGCTTTCAAAAGTAGAGGGGCAGGGAAACCCTGACATATACGCAGAATACCTTGGAAAATCCAATGGCTTCTTATCAATTCTGCAGGCTTTGCATGTGAACCAATCAGTATATGAGATTGTCTTCGAGGTCAAACATGCAGAATCCATGGGAGGAATACTTGCATACAGCGATACTTCCACGAACTGGAAGAGAGAATCTAAACTTCCTCACGTGAACAGCATTGAGGATTATGTCTATGCAATCTACAGTGGCAGCAAAACTCCTGAAATAATAACAGACACCACTTTCATTGGCCAGTCGGAAAGCAAGTACATATCTACTGTGAAGAACTACAAGATTTATAGGGCGTTCTTTGGGGACAAGCTGTCAAACCACATAAGCCAGGTAATGATGGGAGAGAACCTCTTTTATCTTCGAAGGTGGTCAGAATGGTCAGCGGGTACACTGGGCATACACTTCTTTGCAGGAGAACTTTTTGTAATGAAGCTGACAAAGATAATGAGAGAAGTCAAGCAGAGTTTCCCAAATATTGATTTCGCAGTAAAAGAAGTGAAAATGGTATATAAACCATAATCCCATTTTTTGATAAGTTATCTAGTCATCCAGCCGTTTTGCTTCCATATCGTTATGAGGCCATATATTGATGTCCCGAGCATAACCAGCATTGCTATAGCACCAAATGCGAATGTCTTAAGGCGATCCTTGCTAATTCTAAACGCAATAGCCAAGCTAAATACCATTGTCGCCATGTAATTTGCAACCGTTGTGAGAGCTCGAATTAAAAACACTGGACTTACGTGAGCAAAGCGTGTGAAAATCACATTAACTGAAATGCCATGAAAATAACGGAAATGCCCGTTTGCCAGATATCTGACATCAATGAAGTGAATAGCAAAATATGCCTGAACACCGACCGTCGCAATAAATAGTAATGGCAGCAGATACGTATAGAGCAGATCAAATGTGTAGAATTTCCCAGCCTTCTTTGCAGTCCCATTGAATAATTCCCTGAAAAAATTAACCCAGTTTGATCTCATCCACCTTACATTCTGCTTTATAAATTTCTTCACGCTCACTGGAGCCGGAACCTCAACGTTCACGCTATAGTCTTTGACAGCTTTGTAATTTGACCTGATGATATATCCTGTTAATTGTCTGTCATCGCCCAGTGGGTTTCTCTTCCCAAATACTCTGTGGTCGGTGTACTCATCGGAAAGGATGAAAGGCTTGACAAGTGAAGTCCGATACATCACACAGGCACCATCCAGGAGCATGACACTTCCATGCGACGAGAGCGATCTGAAAAGTACCTCCCTAGATCTTTCTACAAATTCAGCACTGTATGATATCCAGTTACTGTCTCTCCTTACTGAAAGATTAGCCCCTACACCGCCAACGCGGTCGCTAAATTTTGACAGCATGCTAATAACGGTATTATCCGGAATCACGGTGTCACTGTCTATGAGTAAAACGAAGTCTGAGTCTATCCTTTTGATTCCCTCAGATACCGCCATCCTCTTTCCTCCGTGATCTCTGACGTACAGGAAGTGACCTCCGTTGTCTTCTGTAATTGAGCGGTAGGGTTCATTGCAGGCATCACCTACAACCAAGAATTCAATATTCTGATTCCTTACAGCTTGAACGACCTGTGTGAAACGTTCCCTGTCTTCATTGTAAACAGGAATCAGGGCTGTGACCCTCTTTTTATCCACAGGGTTGTTCCCTATTTCCTGTTTATATTTTATGGAAAAATAGCTATTTACAAGGTAATAAACTACTGAAATGATGGCAAGGAGGATGAATGTAACATCAACATCGATATACAGAGACACACTCCAGTCATACATTATAAATATAAATGTTTTTATTTAGTATGTTTATAATAATTATTGTTTCCAAATAGATTAATTTTGAGTTTGAAGCATCTCCCTGAGAACCTTCTTGTCAACCTTGCCTGTGCTAGTCTTTGCAAACTCGTTGACAAAAATAAATTCATCCGGAATCCAGAATTTCGCTATTTTACCGGCTTCTACGAGAATCTCGAGATGCTTTCTTATATCAGAACCCTTAAGCCCGGGATCTGAGGAAACAAATGCTACCGGCCTCTCGCCCCACTGCTCATGTGGTTTGGCGACAACCGCCACCTCTTTCACCCCTTTACACGTGCTTATCCCATCTTCGATTATCAGTGTCGGGATAAATTCGCCGCCAGATTTTACCGCATCCTTTTCCCTATCGACTATACTGAGGTAACCATTGTCATCAATGGTCCCGAGATCGCCTGTATGCATCCATCCATTCTTCCAGAGCTTCTTTGTGCTTTCCTCATCTTTCACGTACGCGTACGTGAGCCAGGGCGCTTTGGCCACAACTTCGCCTATAGTCTTCCCGTCCCTAAGTACTTCCTTACCCTTATTGTCAACCACTTTCAGATCCACCAGTCCCAGGGGGACACCAGCCTTGAGCCTGTATTCAAATTTCTTTTCATCTGTCATCTTTTTGACTTCTGAAGTAAAGGTGGAAATTGTTAGAATAGGGCAGGTCTCCGACATGCCATAGCCTGATGTCACTTGGACCCCCATTTGTTCTGCTTTCTCCGCAAGGCCACGAGGTAGTGCTGACCCGCCAATGACAACCCTTAGTCCTGAGCCCTCGAGATATTTTTTTGCCTCAGGATGGGTGATGACCATGTAAAGCACGGTTGGTACCATCAGGCTGACATTGACCTTTTCTGCCTTTATAGTTTTGAGAATCTCAAGAAAATCGTATTTGCCAGGTAGCACGTATTTCATGCCCTTCATTAGCGCTATATATGGAACTCCCCATGAATGAACGTGAAACATGGGAACAAGTGGCATCATCACATCAGTATTGACAAGATTCACGGGGTCGTTTGAAAGAGATCCATTGGCAGAGAGAGTGTGCAGAACAAGCTGTCTGTGTGTGAAAGTTACACCTTTAGGTAATCCCGTTGTTCCGGAAGTATAGAACGTTGTCGCTATATCGTCCTCAGTGACATCAGGGATTTGCGCTTTATGATCGCCGTTAACTAGGTCATCATAGTTATAGCTGTTTGGAAGTATGGTCTTGTAGCTTCCGGTTTCAGAATAAACAACCCATTTCTCGACAAAGTCAAACGCCTCTACGGCTCTCTCAAGGACTGGAAGGAATTCATCCCTTACAAACACAATCTTATCTTCCGCATGCTGCATCGTGTAAAATATTAGCTCTGGGGTATATCTTATGTTTACAGTATGAAGTGTAGCTCCAGCTATGGGAACGGCATAGTAAGCTTCCATGAACCTGTTTGTGTCCCAGTCTATGAACGCAACCCTGTCTCCCTTTCTTACGCCCAGCCCAACAAGCCCCTTTGCTAGGTTGTAAACCCTTTCCTGGAACTTCCTGTAAGTATATTTTTCCTTGCTTCTATAGGCGATCTCCTGGTTAGGGTTGCTATCGGCGGCCGTATCTAACAGATTACCAATGGTCAGTTTGAATTCATTCACATTCATCAAAACCAAAATTATAAGCGACAAGAATTGAAATACTTTTTCCTAAGAACACGTATTTTCAGGAACTGATAACTTTTATTACATAAGAAGTGAACTGAATTGAAGAGAGTTTTACAGAACCTTTGGAAGTTATACTAATATATCCTGCCCCGACTGATACTGTAAAATTGCCTGAATTCCAAGAAGTCCCCGCGGGGTTTGGGTTGTATATTGAAAGGCTGTTGTTGAGTTCACTGTATAGAGAATAGTTCCATTGCCTGTAGAATGGCGTGTTGATGTAATATTCATAATTTTTTAGTGTTATATTATCTATGGAGGATGTATTACCATTGATAAGGTAGCTGTGACCGGTAGTGTACTGGATTAATGAATAATTGGAAACGGCCAAGCTCATCACCAATGACCCGATCTTTGAAATTGCAATTGGATATCCGCCGATGGAGATTGATCGTGTTTCCAGGGCCACGTTGCTATTGTTTCCGGTAATGTAAACTGGCATGGGACCGAGAGAGGTGGAGCTTGATGGCGATCCATAGCTGGATACCAGATTTCCGTCCTCAATAATAAAATACTCCGGTGTGACAAAATTTGTGGACCCATACTCCTGAAGGGAACCTGAACCATTCACAGTGACAGGGAAATTGATGTTTGATTTCGTATTTACATTCTGAGTATAGTTCACCAGTAGCTGAAATCTCAGGCTGAAGTTCATCCCAGAAGATGACGGCAAAGAGGTTAACTGTGTTGCATAGGGCTGTTCAAAGGGCTCAACCCCGTTTACTCCAAGCGGTATGGACTGAACTATCATGCTGCCGTTTTGCAGGGACTGAGATGACAATTTAGAGGAGAGTTCTGAAAATGCCGTCAAGGCTGCCTGTTGATACGATTGCTCATTTGAGGCACCCTCGGTTGGGACATACCACGCGACAAAGGCAGTCAGAATGCTGATAACAATGGCGAAAACAAGGATCGTGCCTATGATTTCAGCCACGGCTTTGTCTTCACGATTTCTGTCCATAATACCACTGTTTCTCCTCATGGTATGCCTAGAGTCAAATGTTACTTGTCGATAAATCTTTATGCGTAGGTACCCACGTAAATGAAAGTTTAATAGAGTAAGATGCCTTAACACACTTCGTGGTCTATCCAACGGACAATAATGGCCAGCTCGAGTCAGATGACTCAGAAAATTCGCTTACCTCTGATGATGAACTTAGGCAGATAATCGAAAGGAGAGCACCAAAGATCAGAGTCTTTGGTACTGGTGGTGCTGGTTCTAACACCATCACACGGCTTGCAAGGGAAAAACTACAGGGTATTGAACTAATTGCGTGTAATACTGATGCCCCACACCTTCTTAGGACAAAAGCAAATGGGAAGATACTTCTTGGCGAAAACCTGACCCGTGGGCTGGGGAGCGGAGCAAACCCCCTTGTAGGTGAAGAAGCTTCGAAAGAATCAGAGGGTGAAGTGATACGCCGTATTAAGGGATCAGATCTCGTGTTCATAACTGCCGGGATGGGCGGTGGAACTGGCACTGGATCTGCTCCTCATATCGCAAAGGTTGCGAAAAGCCTGGGTGCCGTTTCAGTATCAATCGTAACGCTTCCCTTCAAGTCCGAGGGGGAGTCGAGGATGCAGAGCGCGCGCTGGGGGCTAAGGAAAGTGCTCAATTATTCTGATACCACAATTGTAATCCCCAATGACAAGTTGCTTGAACTTGTGCCAAAACTTTCAGTTCAGCGGGCATTTCGGTATGCAGATGAAATAATAGTCAGGGCAATAAAAGGCATAACTGAACTTATCACCAAACCGGGGCTGATAAATCTTGATTTCAACGACCTCAAATCAGTGATAAAGAATTCAGGGTTGGCGGTCATAGGAATAGGTATCGGCAAGGGCGATGCCGGGTCTCGCGTTAGAAATGCCGTTGAGGACGCATTGAATTTTCCATTCATATCAGCTGATCTTTCCACCGCTACGGGCGTGATTATGAATCTTACCGGGGGCAAAGATCTAAAGATCGAGGAAGCAAGTGAAATATCCCAGATAATGAAGTCGGTTTGCAACAAATCCACAAAGATGCTTCTAGGCATAAATATTGACAAGGACACTGAGTCCAAGGTGCAGGTAATGCTGGTTGTGACCGGGGTTAAGTCTAAACTGATTGATGAACTCCTTGGCAGTGGAACAGACCAAGGTGGCACTGGCATAGATGTTGTCAGATGACCTTACACACCTATAAAATGAGTCTGCAATTCATCGATCCAGCCATTTGTTTCACGGCCAGCAAAAAAAGGTTTTTAACTACTCGTATATTACGAGACCGGTAATGGTTAATTTTCAGTTCTTGGATGTTACCAGAAGAGGAATATCTTATGGAGTATAGTATTGTTGACCTTAAAAAAATAGCAAATAGGATTCGCCACGATATCATAGATATGGTGTATAATGCGGGCAGTGGCCATCCAGGTGGTTCTTTAAGTATAACAGATGTACTCACAGTTCTTTATTTCAAGGAAATGTCCGTGGATCCGCAAAATCCTGAGGATCCTTCCAGGGACAGACTAATACTGAGCAAGGGCCACGCCTCTCCTGGTCTCTATGCAGTTCTTGCAGAAAGGGGTTATTTCCCCCATTCACTGCTGTCAGGTTTCCGGAAGTTGAATTCAAAACTTGAAGGTCACGTTCACAAGGGAGTTCCAGGCGTTGAAACTTCCACGGGATCTCTTGGACAGGGCCTTGGAATCGGGGTAGGCCTTTCACTTGCCGGGAAGCTTGACAAGAGGGATTATCATGTATTTGTTATACTCGGAGATGGGGAAATAGAGGAGGGAAACATATGGGAGTCCATGATGGCAGCATCAAAGTACAGGCTGGATAATCTCATTGCTATCCTTGACAGGAACCGTGTTCAGCTTGATGGGCGCACGGACGATATAATGCCAATGGGGAACATCCGTGCCAAGGCTGAGAGCTTTGGATGGAACGTAATAGAGATCAATGGCCACAATTATGACGAGATCGTATCCGCCATAGAAAGCGCGAAAAAACACGAAGGAACTCCCACATTTATAATTGCCAACACCATAAAGGGGAAGGGCGTCAGCTATATGGAAGGCACAGCCAAATATCATGGTTCCCCTCCTGCGTCAAAGGAAGAATATGACCTTGCTATTAAAGAACTGGATGCGGAGGTAATTAATTGACGTCAGAAAGCCTCAGAGATGCTTACGGAAACACGCTCGCCGAGCTTGGAAGATTGCACAATGAACTAGTTGTGCTTGACGCCGACCTTTCATCTTCCACTAGAACCGGAATTTTTGGCAAGGCTTTTCCAGAAAGATTTTTCAACATGGGCATTTCGGAGCAATCAATGGTCACCGCTGCTGCTGGGCTAGCCCTCGCAGGGAAGAAGGTATTTGCTTCAACATTCGCGGTTTTCCTCACACGCACTTATGAGCAGATAAGACAATCCATTTGCTACAATAATCTTGATGTAAAGCTAGTTGTAACCCACGCCGGATTAACCGTCGGTGAGGATGGGGCAACACATCAGATAGTTGAGGATGTGGGAATTATGTCGGGTCTACCAAACATGCATGTGGTTGTCCCGGCGGATTCCGTTGAGACATCAGCAGTAATAAGATGCCTGTACGAAAAATCTAAGACCCCTTTTTATGTGAGGCTATCCAGAGAGAAATTCCAAGTTGTGACAGAGAAAAACTACGAATTTAAATTGGGTAAGGGAGTTGTTCTCAGGGATGGTAGTGACCTTACTATAGTGACCTACGGGGCAATGATAGATTTCTCCTTGAAGGCAGCTCTTCAGTTGAAGGCAAAGGGAATAGATGCAAGAGTTATCAACATGTCATCTATCAAACCTATTGACAGGAATTTAATTATAAAAGCAGCCAGGGAAACAGGAAGAATTGTGACAGCAGAGGAGCATTCTATCTATAATGGCCTAGGGAGCCGTGTTGCTGAGATCATTTCAGAGGAATATCCAATCCCTATGAGAAGAATAGGCATGAAAGATAACTTCGGAAAATCTGGGAAATCTTGGGAATTGTTTGATTACTTTCATATGTCAGCAGAGGATATAGCAAAAACCTCTGAAGAGTGTTTCAGGGTGGAAAGATATGAAAATATTCCTTGATACTGCAAACGTTGAAGAAATAAAACAGGCGATCAGTTATGGCCTTCTCGATGGTGTGACAACGAACCCTTCTCTCGTTGCTAAGAGTGCGACCAAGGACAGGGGGTTCGTCGATATTGTTAAGGAAATCCTTAAGATTACACCTGGACCAGTGAGTATAGAAGTTGTTGCGACAGATTATGAGAATATGGTAAAACAGGGCTTGAAAATAGCTTCCCTTGGAGAAAATGCGGTAGTTAAAATACCAATGACACTTGATGGCCTAAGGGCAGTCAAGGCACTTAGTGACAAGGGGATCAAGGTGAATTGCACCCTTATTTTCAATCCCATTCAGGCGATACTTGCAGCCAAGAGTGGTGCAGAATACGTTTCACCCTTTGTTGGCAGGCTCGACGATATAGGTGAGGATGGAATGGCCATAATACAGGAGATAAAGACTATTTTTGTGAACTACGACCTTTCAACCAACATCCTTGTTGCATCTATAAGGAATCCTGTGCATGTCCTCAGGTCAGCCCTGCTTGGAGCTGATGTAGTTACTCTGCCATTTGATGTTCTTCAAAAGCTGCCCTCTCATCCCAAAACCGACGAGGGGCTAAGGAGATTTCTAGATGACTGGAAAAAGGTATCGCCAAATGGTGATTTCCCCCTATAAAATTCCAAAAATGAACTTTCTAAAAATGTTTTCTCTCACACCTATCTTGTGCGTAGGAATTTTTCCCCAGAATTTCTAATGGTGCTTATGGGTAAAAAGTAATTTAGGTTAAGATTACGCCATCCGCGTAATAGGATCAGTCTTTGAACCGATACACGCCATCAGTGTTAGTTCACTAACAAAGAAATTTAAGGAACATTCCAAGTTCGTCGCCTTGAGGATCCTTGACGATTAAATAAATAAAAAAAATAAATTGTTTAATTCAGTTCCTCTTCCTCCTGACAGCCATTATGGATGCCACTGCGGCTATTGCTGCTACCACAGCGCCAATGGCCAAGTAATCATATAATCCAAGGCTGGAGAAACTGCTGCCAGAATTGCTTATCGGCGTTGAACTGATTACCAGTGTATGGTTGGAGAAGTGGGGAACATGAACCACCAGCAATGTGCCGGTGCTCTCCTGTATGACTGCGTAATAAGCGTTTGTACTGCTGGTGGAGTTTATCACGTTATCATAGGAAGACAGTGTTATCCCAGTTCCGTCTAGATATACGTACATCTTTCCTGCCGAGTTGATCACCTGATCTGATATGAACACCGCTATATTCGTTCCAGTGTGCACGGCAGACGAAAGATGCAGTGCTACCTTACCGTTTGTGGTTGAGGAAACCGATAGATTCACTGAGGAGTTCAGAGACATAGTGATGTTAGAAAACACCGTGTTTGTCAAGCTAACAGAGACAAGACCAGCAAGTTGCCTGTGAGCGAACGCGTATGAAAGCCTGTGCTGGTATTCATAACCCATTCTTTGAAGTCCCTCAGGGGCAACAAAGGAAACACCTGCTATCTGACCCGTTGAAGACGAGACTGTCAGTGTTTTCCCGTTAATAGTGAGATTTCCGTTGTTGATGAGGAGGAACCCGTAAAACTGCGAATTGTTAATCAGTACACCCATATGGCCGGCCTCGAATCTATGGTTGTATCCGAAGCTCACATTTGCTAGGTAAGATAGGTTTGAATTCAGGTCAGAGGTATTGTAATAAGTTTCTTCGTTAGGTGTCGAGAATTGTGAAGCAGTGAGGTTACTAGAGAGGGTGAAGCTTATTGTCCCGTTATACACAAGGAATTTGGATTCAAGAGCCGGGTTGTTGTGTATGGCGTAAATTATTGATCCGTTATTGTAAACAAATAGCCCCCCTACAGTCAAAACTGGGGTCCGTATTGCGGGCAGGTATTCATTTGAGGTGAAATTGCCGATGCCTGCACCTGTTATGCTTGAGAACACCTGTTGCCCTGTCTGGTTAGCAGTGAAATTAGAGATAAGGCCGGTTGTCCTGTTGAAATTGAAGTTTACGAATCTGCCAGTTACATTTCCAGTTGTCTGATTGTATGTGAAGGCATTTTCATGATCTTCGTGCGAATATTTCTGGATTAGGGTTTGAACATCTCCTCTCATTATAAATCCAACCATTAGGGTACTGAATGTTGTTAACTGGTTGCTGTAGAAAGTGACATTTTTTCCTGACTGGGTGTAAACCTTACCGTTCGTCAACAGGTATGCACTGTAATTTCCTGTAGACAGGCTGTAGACATTCCATCCATAGGTTGCCTTAATGTCCATCGGTAACTCCACACTATCAGTGTTGATCAAGTTGTTCCCAAGGAATACGGGATCTGTAGCAAGGGCTAGGGCCATGGTCACGTTTTCTCTCGTTGATAGGGGCTGCATTGACTGATGTGCTGTCCCGAACCAAAGATCCTTTGAGTCCTGACCACCAAAGAGTGTCATTGTCTTTGTAGATACTATACCTCCATTTTGAGATACTGGAAATCCCGTGGCATTCACATTACTCGCGAGAGACAGGTTTCCGTAGGCAACATCCGAGACGTTACCATTGGAAAGCAGGGTATATGTAAAATGCAACCCCGTGCCCCCGTCTCCGGTGTTCGAATCCGCAAGAGCGATGGATGATCCCCCCAATAATAGCAGGGTAATTACCGCACCTACGGCTATGTGTTTAAACATATTATATAATCGGGAATTACAGATATTTTCTTATTGGTACAAAATTGTACCAGATCAACCTCTAATATACCCTGACGGTCTCAAGGTTCTTCATGGCGATGCTTTCGATGCCGTACTTGTTCCTAATAAGTTTTGCGAACTCATAGCATTTATCGCCATCTCCATGGTTAACCAATATTCTGTGCGGTTTTGGCTGCATAGTGGCAATATACGCAAGTAGTTGTTTCTTATCTGAATGACCTGAAAATCCCTCAGCAACCTCAACCGCCATGTTTATCTGAAATTTTTGCAGTTTCCCCGCATCATTAAGCGAAATCTCCTTTGCCCCCCTCTGGATTTTTCTCCCTAGTGTTCCGTCTGCCTGATACCCGACAAAGACAAGTGAGTGTTTTGGGTTTTCGCACCAGGACTTGAGATATTCCATCACAGGTCCGCCGTTCATCATCCCAGATGTGGCCAGTACAACCTGCGGTTCGACAGAGTCACATATATTTTGTCTCTGTTCCCGGGTTTCAACCCTCTTGAAGATTGGGCTCAGAAAAGGATTCTCCCCCCTGATCATAATACTTTCTCTAAGATTCTTGTTGAGATACTCTGGGTAGGCAGCATGAATGGCAGTAGCCTCCATAATCATCCCATCGAGATACACTGGAACGTTCTTGATCAAACCTTCACGAACTGCCTGTTCAAGGACCAGCATTACTTCCTGACTCCTTCCCACGGCAAATACGGGCACTACAACGGATCCTCCGCGATCGAAAGTCCTGTTTATTATGTCAATAAGGGTGTTTGAAGCTTCCGCCCTGGTATAGAAATAATCGTCTCTACCAGCATAGGTGGACTCAGTCATGAATGTTTCCACGCGCGGAAACTTATTGTTAGCTTGGTTAAAAAGCCATGTTTTCTCAAACTTTACGTCACCGCTCAACACGATGTTGTAAAGCCCGTCGCCGATGTGAAGATGTACTGAGGATGATCCCAGTATGTGACCGGCGTTGTATAGCGTCAGTCTCATATCCCTTGTTATATCCGTCGTCTCGTTGTATCTCAGGACAAGGGTACGCTTTAGCATCTCTCTAATGTGCTTTGATTCATAAGGTGCCTTATGGCCTTCAGCATGGGCGACCTTGATATAATCATTTTGCAACAATGCGGCAAGATCCCTGGTAGGTTGTGTCATGTATACTGGCCCATCGTATCCATATTTGAAAAGGATGGGGAGCAATCCTGAATGATCCAAATGTGCATGCGTCAGGACAACGGCATCAATTGAACTGAAAGGTTGCACTTCCGGAAGATACAGGTAGGGTGCTCCCTCCCATGGCTGTTCATCAGCATCGTTAGTATTGAGCATGCCGACATCCACCAGAACCTTTGAGTTGTTGGTGCTGACAAGTGTGGCACTTCTACCAACCTCCCGATGACCTCCAAGTGCAGTGATCCTTATCCACGTCTCTCCCGGCATAGTCGGGATGTTAAGCTTTTCTCCTAGTTTATGGAGAAACTCCTTCCTCTCCTGTTTTACCTCACGGAGAAACTCCCTCATTTCCTTTACAGTTCGTGAGTTGATAGGTGGAGCCCTTACTACTCTTGGAGACCATCTCGTTTCAGATTTTATCTGCACGATCATCCCGGAATTTCTGGAAGTCACGATCGAGGGTTCATCCGCTTCGATTACGACCTCACCAGTATCCGGCTCAAAGTAAATATCCTGAAGTCCGGCTTTATCAGGTATAATCGCCTTTATCTTCTCTTCCGCTTCCGTTTCAGGCATCATAATCGATGGGTCAGGTCGGATTGCAATCCTTCTTCTCATCTCCTGAGCTATCTGTTTGGCAAGGTCTTCCCTTTTGGAAAAAAGGTTTTCATCCTTTGTGTAAACAACAATAGTAGGGCCTTCGTAGTCGATCTCGGTGATCTGATTGTTTGGATACAATCTATCAAAGATCTGTCTGGCTTCCGCGAGGTAATCTCTAAAAGACATTATTTTAAACTCTCCGTACTGCGAATATAATTTAAATGTTATCTGGTTATAAAATAAATTTATTGTGGGATTTTAAGTTTTTTGATCCTTTCGGCTATCTCTTCCTCTGTAAGATCAACATAACCATTTTTCTTATCCATAACAGCTATGTCTATCTTACCGCCAGAGGCAGAATCCCTCTGCTTTGCGGCAGAAATTGCTCTTATGATAAGATCTATTCCCTCATCCACTTTCATATCCCTGCTGTATCCGGTCTCCAGCACACCATATACAAATGGCGATCCGGATCCAGTGCTTGCATAGATATCCTCAACCGATCCCCCTGCTGCGTCAACGGAGAATATGTGAGGTGACTTGTCCACACCACCGATCAAGATCTGCACCATGTATGGATAATACTTTGATTGATTGAGAATGTTTGACAGCAAGGTGGCTACAGCCTCTATTGGCATGTTAAACTTTCTCTGCAGCCTGTAAATCTCAAGTTCTGCCTTCATGTATCTTACAAGAACCTGAGCATCCCCTACAAGACCAGCTATGGTCATTCCGGCGTAAGTGTCTATTTGATGAAGTTTCCTCCCATCCTTATGCATGATAAAATGATCCATGGTGACCCTTCTCTCAGTCCCCATTATCACGGCGTCTTTCAGGGTTATACCGACGGTCGTCGTTCCAGTTTGTAATGTCTGATTCATGTTTTCACGTCCAGAAAAGTACAAAGGTTGATTTGACAATCCTATTAAACGTTTTCTGAACGTTTCCGACTTCAAAAATAGGCTTATCGAACAACACTCCAGGATTGAAGTTTACGAATCGCCTATTTCCTTCCTGATCCGGCTGAGTCCTTCAAGACGTATTTTTCTCCTTGCTTCAGCCTCTTCAAAACGCTTTTTCTCATCTTCGGTCTCGACGATCAAACCGGGGATATCAGTGGGTCTCCCATCTTGATCCACCGCAACATATGTGAGA
Organism: Thermoplasmataceae archaeon; assembly: GCA_038729425.1. Taxonomy (NCBI): domain Archaea; kingdom Methanobacteriati; phylum Thermoplasmatota; class Thermoplasmata; order Thermoplasmatales; family Thermoplasmataceae; species Thermoplasmataceae archaeon. The sequence goes on from JAVYSB010000005.1 coordinate 56,100, forward strand.
TATGCCTTGGTTGCGAAGTGTTCAGCTCCCGTGAGCCCTTCCTGAGAAATAACATCAACTTCAATCTCCATCGTCGTCCTAGTAACGTAATTAACCCTCCCCTGCATCTTAACGATATCCGCAAGATGAATTGGCGAAAGGAAGTAAAGGCTGTCAATACTGCCCGTAACTGCTCTCCTCCTGCCATGTTTTATCGCAACAATTGATGCCACATTATCTATCCACTCCACGAGTCTTCCACCATAAAGAGCATTGAAAATATTAGTATCTGCGGGTAGGACAAGGCGTTCCATGGTTGAGAATGACTCCTCGCATTTCTTTGAATCCATGGAAGAATATTTACACCAATCTTTTATTATTTTGGTATTCTTTCCAGATAATTTAATTATTCAATCCTAGCTTCACATCCATGGATTCTGTGCTTGAAAAGGAAAAGCGATCTGCAGCTGTTGAAGCTGCAAAATACGTAAAGAGCGGCTCCATTATAGGTTTGGGAACAGGCTCCACAACACATTACTTCATACTTGAACTTGCTAGTCTTGTCAAGAATGGATATGACGTGAAGTGCATGGCAAGCTCCGTGGATACTGAAAAGAAAGCTAGGAATCTTGGAATTGAGATCATTAGTACGAGTAATGAGTTGTTGGATGCCTATTTTGACGGAGCAGATGAAATTGAACCTGGAGGAAGCATGATCAAGGGAGGGGGAGGCGCACTCACAAAAGAAAAGATTCTGGCCAAAAACAGCAAAGAATTCAACGTGATGATCGATAGCTCGAAAATGAAATTGAAGCTAGGAAAATTTGGAGTTCCAGTAGAGGTCCTAGAATTTGGTCTTGAATTTACCAAGAAAAACATTGAACAGCTTGGATGTGTTTGCAGAATCAGGAAGGATTTTACCACCGACAGCGGAAATCTTATACTGGATTGTGATTTTGGCTTGATTCAGAACACTGTCGGGCTTGAATCATTGATCAAGTCTATTCCGGGTGTCGTCGAGGTTGGTATCTTTAACGGGATGGCAAAACGGATATTTCAGGGAAAAGGAAATCAATGTCTGACAATTGAACTTTAAAATGAAAATATCATTTCTGGAATGCCTTCAGGCTGTTGATGTTATTGTTAATCTCATCAATCTTGTTAGACAGTTCCTGTATAATCTCGTCTAGAATTTCATTAAAACTTTTTGAAAGCTTGTAGCCATGGATTGGCCTGCCCTTGCCTTCCTTTTTCATGTTACGCTTGTTTATCCAGCCCTTCCTTCGCAGCCACTGCATCGCAATGGACACTTCGGGTTGCCTGAGGCTGGTCTCCCTTTCAATTTCCACGCTCGTAATTTCCCCTTTGTTCCGGATATATACAAGCGTATACGCAACGCTTCTTGGGATGTCTGATATTATCAGAAATCGTGCTAGTTTTTCGCTTTCTTCTGAGAGTGGCACACCGATCAGCAGTTAATATTATAATCGTATATATATTTAACTAAACATAATTATTTATAACCTATATTTATTGAATTGAGTATCTTCACGTTTTTGCAAGAGCTTCCAATTTGCTTATCAACGTATATAGAGAAGCCCTGGCATGGGATGGAACGTTCGGGTCGTTTGAAATTTCATCCAGCATGGAAACGGCAGTAGCACATCGAAGGTCGAGACTATTCTTTTGGACCCCCATTTTATCTTTTGCGTCAGCCGCACTTTTCCTCACATTTTTTGGGACAGAGGTATCCTGCGAGAGCTCGTCGAGCAGGTACATTATTTCATCATACAGATTTTTGTCCATAGGGATCATTCCATCATTTTTTTGCCGGCCTCTTTCACCACGGACAGGGCCATCATTGTCTTTGTCTTCTTCACTCCAGGTATCTTCCCAAGGTTATCTACCAAAAACTTCTGGAGACCTGAATAATCGGGATATCTTACTTTCAAGATTATGTCGTACTCTCCTGTAACAACATATTCATCCTCAACATTGTTGAAATTTGAGACCTCCTTCATAATTCTGTCAACTGAATTTATGTCTGCCTCGATCCCAATAATCGCGGTAACAATCTTTTGCTTGTAATATTCTCCCAATTCTCCAGATATTCCTGTTGGTGTCATTTCATCACCACTAACTTTTGGCAGTGAACTGCATAAGGCCCCTGAGCGTGCCGATCGTACACTAGCCTTTTAGGTTTTAACTGATAACAGGAATGAAGATAAGGATTTCGACGACTCTCAAGCTTTTGCGTAAAAGCCTTATTTCGAGGAAATCTTTATACGCTCATGATAATTTCCTCATACTGCCCGGCTTAGCTCAGTTGGTAGAGCGGCGGACTGTAGAGGGAAAGACTGGCAAAAACCGCCGTTATCCGCAGGTCTCTGGTTCGAATCCGGAAGCCGGGATATATATCCCTGCGTTGTGGACTTGATATTACCCCAAGGGAATGATTGCGTTCCCGCTTTTCAATATGAATGTCATGAATCCCGTGTGAAGCAAACCGTTACTATCGGGTCGAGTCGATCCCTCTCGAACTATGATCCTTCTGAGCTGAATTTCAACGGTTTCAAGGACTGGGAACCCCGATTTTGTGGCTTCAATTACTGTCTTTTCCGACTGGTTGAAGTTGGGGGAATAAGCAGCGATCATACCGCCTTTCCTGATGTACTTTCCAACCGTTTCAAGGGCATTCCATGGTTCGGGTACATCGAGTATGCATGCGTCAAAATCTCTCAGATACCTGTTTTCCTCCACCTTCCCAAGCAATGAAACCCAGTTTTTGAGACTGAAGAATCGCGAAAGGCTTGATCTTGCGGACTCCATCCTTTCCTCGTCATGATCTATGGAGACAAGTTTACCTGATGATCCAACTGCCCATAATATGTAAGCACTGAGAGCTCCGCTTCCCACACCTGATTCTATCACCGAGGAACCTGGACCAATACCACACCGTGAAATGATATATGAAGCGTCATGTGGCTGTATCAACTGGGCTTTTCGATCTGCAATTAGAGGAAATAATGAAGGGTTGAAATCGAGTATCTCGCAAACATCCCCTTCAATCTTGATCTTGTCACCGCCTTCCAGGATAAGGTTGCGAGGAATACTGAGAGTTTTTCCTCTTATATTGAGAGTGAAATTGTGTTCATCTAGAGTTCCAGACTTACCAGGGCAACGAACAATCTTCATGTCTTGGTATTAGGAATTTATATAAAAAAACGTCAACTCCTTTCATAATACCCCACAATAATGTCAGAGACGTTTGTGCCGGTGAATCCGGTTATTATTGCTGAACCGTTAGAGTTCAGGAATGTATAGCTGTCGCTGCTGTCCAGCGCATTAATTGCGTTATCTATTTTTTCTAGTGAAATCGAGTTGTTATCGAGAATAGCGCCCATTGCTGGGCTCTTACCGTCTATACCGTCTGTCCCAATTGTCATTATGGTGAATTTTTCTTCCTTGCCCATTTTCAGAGCGAACCTGAGGGCAAGTTCCTGGTTACGGCCTCCACTACCTTGCCCACGTACGACGACGGTAGTTTCTCCACCAAATACGAACCAGAACCCCCGATGTTTCATTGAATATAGTGACCGACAGATCTCGGAAAGTGAAGATGCAATCTCTTCAACCTTGCCGCTGACACCGTTTCCCATCACAACGACCTCGGCTCCAGCGCCCTTTAATTTTTTGTAGAATGCGTCCACAAAGTCTGAATTGCGCAGTATAATTTCATTGTTTACTGCCGAAAAGAATTTCTTATCGATTGCGGTTACAGAGCCCGGAAGCAGTCTGGTTGGGTCAAAGCCGCATATATCTGAAAATTTACGCACTGTTTTTTTTACGAACGTTGATTCCCAGGAGACAGGACTCAGAGGGCCGGAGGCTATTACACCAATATCATCCCCAATAACGTCTGAGACGATGAATGAATGAACAGTTGCCGGGAACAGAATTCTAGCGAATTTTCCTCCCTTGACCTTGGAAACAACTGCCCTTACAGCATTCATTTCGAAAATGTCTGCACCGGCAGCCATCATGCACTTTGCGATTTCAGATATTTCTTCGATGGTGAAATTATCCTCCGGGAGTTCAAACAGAGCAGATCCTCCTCCAGATATGAGGACCAGTACGAGATCACCGATTCTAAGGGTTCCAAGATCCTCGATCAAGACCCTTGTGGACTCCTCGCTCTCATGACCAGTATCTGGATGCGTCCCCCTGAGAATCTTTAATTCTGGAAATTCCGCTGGCAATTCCATTAATTCCGGAACAATTATATCCGAAACAACAGGTTGTACGGCGAGATACGGACGAATCCCGGCATACATGGAGTACGAAGCCTTGCCGAATCCGATTATAAACAAGCGGTCACAAGAATGGGATAGGCGCGATAGAAAATCTACCTTTTTGCCGAATGCGTTTCTCAGGTCCAGTTCCTCGAAGACCTCAGGTAACATATCCAAGAGGAAATTTCCAATATTGCCGATCCTTATTTCATACCGGTTGATGATCTGAACCAAGACTTCTCTCCTTCACAGCTTTCACAGCTATAATTCCATAGTTAAGGGAGATTATGAACATTTTCAAAATGTATCGTGAAGTCTTCAAGCAATGGAAGACGGAGCAGAATACCTTATAGTGAAAACTTAAGGGGTAAAATCACTCGCCAAATTCCACATCAAGACCTGCCATGTGCCACTTTATTATTCCGCCATCGGCATTGAAAACGTTGCTGACAGAGTTGTCCATTAAGTATCTTGCAGTATAGTAGCTTCGTTCCCCACTGTTGCACATCAAGATAATTTTCTTGTCTTTGCTGGATTTCAGCTTTTCCAGATTGTCCGGTATTTCTGACATAGGCATAAGAAGCGAGCCTCTGACGTGACCCATGTCGCCGTAGAATTCCCAGGGTTCCCTAACGTCGATTATCAGCGTGGACTCCGGTTCGCTTTCCATTATTTCGCTGATCTCATATGGGGAAAGTTCTTCTACCTTTCTTGATGGAAATGCAGCTGAAGACATGTTTGTTTCTCCTGTCTGATGGCAAATATCATTTGATATTAAAACAATATTGTAGTGTTTACGCTACATTACGTCTGCTAACAATCATGAGATCAGAACGTCATACTTTTATGCCTGTGATCCCATATTGGTGAGCATGCTGAAATTGGGAAAGGGATTCATTGAAGTTTATACCGGGTCGGGGAAAGGCAAGACAACTGCTGCTTTCGGCCTTGCTTTTCGAGCATTGGGTTGGGGATACAGGGTGTATATAATGCAGTTCATGAAAACGGGGACCTATGGGGAGAACCGGTCATCCCGGATGTTCTCAGATAACCTGAAGGTTGAGTATGTCGGAAAGCCATATTTTATCGCTTGGGAGGAGGATATTAAACCTGAGGACAGGAAGCGTATAGGAAATATCAGAATATTTCCAAAGGGGAAACCTCCCCAGGACTACGTGGATATGGTTCAGAAGAGCTTCGAAAAACTGAAGAATGAAATGAATTCCGGTTTGTGGAACATCATTATTATGGATGAAATAAATGTCGCACTGTATTACAATTTACTTGATCTTGACCAGATTCTGGAGTTTATTTCCACGAAACCTGAGGATGTGGAACTTGTATTCACTGGAAGAAAGGTACCTGATGAGATTATAGATCGCGCTGACCTCGTCACGGAGATGCGGGAAATCAAGCACCCATACTCAGCCGGGTATAATGCGAGAAGAGGGGTAGACTTCTGAATTCTAGGTAATCTTAATAATTTCATCGGTTGTCAACACTGTTGCGAATTCTCCGTCAATAGTAGCCAGCGAGACTGAATGAACAACTTCAGGATCGTAGATCACGCGATCTTTTCCCTTGATCTCAAAGGCAACGGTAGCATCTGAAACTACATATGTAATGAAACCCAGATTACCGGCCATTCTGGCAGTTGTCGAAACGCAATGCTGGGTTGTTATACCGGTGATTACTAGTGTTGTATATCCTCTCCCCCTTAACCATTCCTCGAAACCGGTTCCAATGAAACCGCTATTTACAGACTTATGAAATACCTTTTCACTGACCAGTGGCTTAACAATATCCTTTATCTCGTTTCCTGATTGCCCTGGATACAACGGCGATTTTGCGTTTTTAGACATGTGCTGGAAGAATACCACCGGACGCTTTGATTTTCTCCAGATCGCCAGCAGGCTCGCAATATTGTCTTCGGCTTCAGGATTATTTCTCCGCCCCCAGATGTCCCTATCCCAACCATTCTGAACATCTACAACAACAAGCACCGCGTCGCTGCTCAATGAATCCATGTAAGCCGGAGCGAGCCCCTTGTTATTAAACATTGTCAATGACTCTTGATCAGGGTGAGTCTGTCTCGCCAACAACCCAAAAAGAAAAAAATATCTCTTTCCGGGAGCTACCCATCAGATGTCCGAAGATAACCTTGGACCTTGCACCCTTGAGGGGCACTTTATACGCTTGGTACCATTGAAAATGAATCATGAGGAAGATCTGCTTCTTGCTGCCAAGGATTCTGATTTTAGCTGGATGTTGTCTGACGTGAGCAACAGGGAATCAATGGAATCATGGCTGATGGAAGTAACGGTTAACGAAATCGAAGGCGTTACCTTTCCGTTCGCTGTGCAGGTCAAATCCAACAACCAGATCATAGGAACAACGAGATATATGGACATTTCAGAAAGACACAAAAGGGTAGAAATCGGCGGAACGTGGTATACAAAGGAACATTGGGGGACGGTCGTGAACCCTGAATCAAAGTATCTCCTTATGAAGCATGCTTTTGAGGATTGGAATGCGAACAGGGTCCAGATAAAGACAGATGGAAACAATGTCCACTCCCAACGGGCGATACTCAAACTTGGAGCAACCTTCGAAGGACGGCTTAGAAACCACATGGTCAGAAGGGACGGGACGCTGAGGGACACGATGATGTATTCTATCCTTAGGGACGAATGGCCAAGTGTCTCTGAAAATCTCGAAAAAAGGATCTCGTCGTTCAGGGACGCGCATGAGAAAATTGACTCTAATAATTTCACAAATGGCACGGTAGATTACAGAATACTGAAGTGATGTATCCTGCATTTCCACGTTAACTATTGATCTTTCTATCATTGAAAAACAGCGGAGAGACAGGCAAAACTCATGCTGAATTTAAGGCCGCTCTTGAAGCATTTCTGTCACAGTAATAACAATAAAATATAGTGTTCTAATGTACGCAGGTTGCTAAACTTACCCTGGATTGTTCTGGTTGAACTGACGATGACTCCATTGATAATCTGGGTAATATGGTTTATCAGAAAAATGAGCTCCAGGATTACCCTGAAGTCATTTGCGTTTTCTGTTTTCTTTATATCAATGATGGGTAGCATGCTAGACTCGCTCGTTTATTATGTGGTTACACAGAAGAACTTCTTGAATGGTGTCGTTGCCGTAAACATAAACATGTTTTCAATGTCGTTGGTAATAATATATCTCCTTTGGGTTGCCTCCGCCAGGCGTTCTGTCTCCACGACGAAGACAATGTCCGTTTCTTTCTCTATCCTGCTCGTATGGAATGAAGTTTCAATGGCTTTGCTCCTGAGAGTGCTGGGTTATCATACGGGAAACCTCGGTACATTAGCCGGTTATCTTAACCTCTTTGGCCTTGCAGTCACGAATTACCTTTTCCTGATTCCAATGATCGTCGAAATGGCTTTTTTTATAATCAGTTCAATGAAGCCGGGCATATTGAAACGCACTGCTTTTGCTCTCCTTCTAATGCAGGTCGCAGACCCTGCGGTCGTCGGAGATTCATCCTTAGTATTTCCACTCCTAGTCGCATATTCGGTTATTATGATTCTTGCTGTTTATTACGTGTTCAGCTATGTTTACAGAAATATTGGTGATATCAGATCTCCCGAAAGAAATGCGGTGACCTGGTACATCCTTGTCATCGGAATCTCAACAGTTGGCCTGTTCCAGCCCGCGATCATTTCTTCAACGTTTGGTATTGCGTGGTCAACATTTGGAATATCTATGATAGCAGCAATGACTCTGTATTTTGAAGTTATCCTGGGACGATTCACTCCTCTGGCATCTCTTCCCTGACACGATCTTTACCGATTTTCCCTCTGATCCAGTGCCTTACGTCGTAATAAAATATATTGTCGTACGGGCATGCTTCCACGCAGTCACCTATTCCTACACAGCGAGAATCCTTGAATTCACCCTTTAGTATAAATGACCCCGGTTGACCGTAGTTTCCAACCGGGCAGACCGTCGCACAGTCCTTTGTCTTGCACGATATGCACTGCTGGGGATCAGTAACACGGAGCCTAAAAAACCCGAGTTTGGAGAAAAATCTGTTAAAGTTTCCCCATGAACAGAATCCGGTATTGATGCACCCATAAGACCCTATAAAAGGCATTGCAATGAATGCAGCATACCAGACAAAGCCGAATATTATGAGATAGATCATAAATTCCGGATCATAACCATATATCGTGAGGTCAAGGACACCGGTTGAATTAAGGTAAGATATCAACGCAGCAGCGCCCATTGAAAAATATACTACCAGCGAAACGCTACGAAACAGGATTTTTCCCCTCCTGTTCGATCTAGTGACAGATCTGGAGAGGTTCCCTCCGTTATTGAATTTCTTCATGGAGTCATAAAATGTTCCCTGATACATGGTAGATGCAGGACAGAACGCAGAGCAGAGCTGTCTGGATCCGAAGAACAGGGAGAGGACGGCCGTAATTACGTATGAGAGGAATATAGGAAGAAGATAAATTGGGGAGACTGGCCCCGCTGTCCCTATTCCCATTGACCATCCGAGAAACGGCACCTTCGCAGGGTCGTTGAGGAAGAAAGAGGGCAAATATACGGTATATACTCCATACGCAAGAAGCATGAGAAAAAGTCGCAACTTGGTTTCGCGATCGTGCGTTATTTTTATCTTAAAGACCACTAGCGATCCCATTTCAATCCCCATCATGATCAGGAACCAAGGTGAGAGAGATATTGACGAAACAGATACTACAAAATCAAACACAGCGGAAGAAACAGATGAAAACACACTTCCCGCGATTGGAACAAGACCAATGCTTGAGATATAAGATGCTACTCCAAAATATCGCAGATCAATTGCTGCTCCCATGAAGAACTCAGGCACGAAAATAATCAGGAGGAGGGAGAAAGACCATCGCCTGCTCGCTAGCCAGAAAACGCTTTTCCCGGCTGTTGAACGCTCCGGGTTCAGCACAAGGGTAAGAAATACGATCATCTCAAAAATACTTCCCGCAGACAGAAGGTATGGAGATTGACCTATCAACCAGACAAATACCCCTGCCATCATTATCGAATATGCCAGCAGCAAAAGTATTAGGAAATTGCCAACACGTTTCTTAATGTGCTGGACACGGTAAAGGTATTCGAAGACAACAATGAAAATAGCCGTCATGACAGAAGCGGAAAGATAAATTGAAATAGTGGACCAAAACTGGGACTGAAATGCCGCTGGGGTCAGTAACATGATTGCCGATTGGCTAACCAGCACAAAAAAGAGGAATTTTGAGAATGATTTTCTAAGCAAAATTGAGCTTATGGCCATCTCTATGCTCATTGGAATCACGAACCAGTAGCTGGTAACCGAAGATGCCACAATGAACAATGGATATCGCGTGTTGATCAGGCTCAACGAATGCTGACTGAAAGCGCCGAACTCAATACTCATAATTATCTCATCAACAATTACAAAAAATATTACAAAGACCCTGAGAAACCTGGAACTGCCGGAAGGAGTTCCATTCAGGGTCTTGGCAAGAAACAAGGATAGAAAAGGAATCATTTCAACTGTCATTGTTGCCACAGAGAACTCAGCTACCCTTTCCAGCGAAATAGTCCCCGAGAACCACAGGTAAATGAATGGCCCAACAAGCATGCCGTTCATCATGGCCAAAAGAAGGTAAATGACCAGTCTACGCAGGAGATTATTCGCTCTACCGGTCAGATATATTATCACTGCCATTGATACCCCCATGAGTAGCATAAGGGCCGGCAAAATCACCACAGAAACGGCAAAATCCACTTTTGCTTCACTACTATCTTGTAGTGGAGATTGATATTTTAAGATTTACAGATAAGCCTAAATCTGGCATTTTCTAAAAAAACCTAATTTATAAAATATTGAGCTGGCACTGTCATCAAAATTTCATAACAAACAATTTATTAGTTTCTGCCCGGTAATCTCTCGTAATCGCATGATGACCAAGATCGGCTTGATCGGGCAAGGAGAACTTGCGGTTGACATTGCAGCAATATGCCTTGCGTCTGGAAAAATGAGATTAAAGGTTTTACAATGGGGGGAACCTGACGAAGAGTTTTGCAGAAAGGTTGAGGCAAAACTTCTTCGAACATTTCATGGGGCGGGAACTAGAACTCCCTCTGAAGATTTAATGAAGAGGTTACTTATCGTACAGAACAGTAACAATCTATCTGATAGTGACTTCGTGATGGATGCATTATCTATTTCATCGAGGGAGAGTCAGATATTGGTCTCTGATATTGAGCCTAATCTCCAGGAGGATTGCATAGTCTGCATTTGTAACCCTTCGTCGAGGCTGATATTGTATTCCAGATCCCTGAAACGCCCAGACAAATTCATTGCACTCAATTTTCCAAGCCAGTTGTACTCCATGAAACTAGTAGAAGTTGTCATGGGTCAAGATACCTCTGAAATCACCCTTACAAGGGTCTCCTCCCTTATGATACGCCTCGGAAGACAATTTATTGCAGTGAGAAAAGACATACCCGGTTATGTAGTTGAACGGCTTAATATCAGATTCCTGCTTGAAGGTGTGTCTATGATTGAAGATGGTATCCCTGCGGAAATTGTTGATTCTACTGCAAAGTTCAGGCTCGGTTTTCCTTTTGGTGTTTGTGAGATCATTGACAGGATCGGTATGGACCGCGTCCTGAATAGGAGCCTGGCCCTGAAGAAGGCGGGAATGGATATATCATTTTCCAAACCTCTGCTGGAGGGTGTATCTGCTGGACTTCTCGGAGTAAGTTCTGGAGAAGGATTTTATAAATATCCATCAGCAGGTGAATACAAGAAACCTTCCATAATTCCGCGCGAATCAATGTACCGAATCAGCCCGGTCAGATTTGTGGCACAGATGGTCAATGAAGCAGCTTGGCTGGTTTCAAACGGAATTTGTTCAGCGGAGGATGTTGAAAAGGCTATGAAAGCCATAAACGGCTGGGATATCGGTCCCATGGAAATTGCTGATAGATACAGTCTAAGGGAAATTATGCGCTACCTTAGATTGAGGTTAAACGAAACAGGTATGCCATTTTATTCACCGCAGAAGATGCTTCAGAAAAAGATCGAAAAAGATGAAACTGGCAGGGAATCAGGTGAAGGTTTTTACAGATGGGACTATGAATCGGTCGAATTCGGCCCTGTAGTTTACAAGAGAACTGGAAGTTTTTCAACAGTTACCTTGAACAGACCAGAAAAACTGAACGCCCTTGACAAACAGATGTGGGATGGCCTGAGAGAGGCTCTAAAAATGGCAGAAGTGGATACGGGAGTAAGATCCGTAATCGTGACCGGAAAAGGCATAGCGTTCTCAGCTGGAGATGATATATCCATGATGCGCAAATGGAGGGGAAAAACAGGTTCAGGATCATGGATGAAAAGGTATGCAGGGCCATTAGTTGATACCCTATTGGATTATCCAAAACCCCTGATCTCCGCTATAAATGGAATTGCGTTTGGGGCAGGATGTGAGTTGAACATGCTCTTTGACATTGTCATAGCCTCTGAGGGTTCTATATTCGCCCTGCCTGAAGGCCTTATCGGGGCAATGCCCCCAATTGGCAGTACTTATGGAATGCTAGCATTGAATCGTAAAATTGGCAGGTATGCTCTCACGGGTGAATGGTTTTCCGCCACTGAAGCGAAAGATATGGGAATTGTTGACATGGTTGTCCCGGATGATCAGTTGACAGCCGTGGTGCATGAACTCGCAGATAAGATTAATGATAACGGTCCGATTTCGACAGGTTCTGTAAAGGCATCGATCAATAAAGCAAGGGCCACGTATTCTGAACAACTGAAGTTTGGTTTGAGTGAACTTGTTAAAATCGCGGATACTGATGACTTTAAAACGGGCCAAGAGACATTTGGACAGGGTAGAAAGCCAGCCTGGAAAGGAAAGTGAGTACACATGGAACTTAATGGAGAACTAACAGACGAGCAAAAAATAATACTGGATACCTTCAGGGAATACTGCAGAAGAAAAATTGACACCAACTATGGCAAGTGGCTAAAGTCCCGCGTATTCCCGAAATGGTTGATGAAAGACTTGGCGAGTATGTTCCTCCCTTCGATTGTTGGTTTGGATGGCAGCGAAAGAATGGACGAAGTTACGCTTGGGCTGATCTCAGAAGAAATGGGAAGATGGGAATTCCCGGTACCAGCGTTTCTTTCAGTGCATTTTTCAAAGATCCTCCCACTCGTCACCAATCCTGAAGCTAGGACCGAGTTTCTAATGAAATTTGTATCCGGTGATCTTTTGATTTCTGGTGCCTTCAGTGAACCTGGGTGTGGATCCGACTCTGGTTCTATAATAACCACGGCGAAGAGAAAAGGCACCCACTATGCTATCAACGGGGAGAAGTCATTTATAAGTGGGTCAGGAATCTCAGATGCTATGATAGTATCCGCTCAAACCGGGGAAAACGTGCGTGGGCATGGAATCAGCCTTTTTCTGGTCAATGCGGGATCAGAAGGCATTGAAAGATATGAACTGACCAGCATGGCCTCAATGTTTGACGGTGACTTCGGAGGCATAAGATTCAATGAAGTTACTGTACCTGAAGGAAACCTGATAGGGTCTGAGAATCGTGGATTCAACCTGCTCATGCATGCCCTGAATTCACAGAGGGGCCATGTCGCTCTTTATTCGCTTGGGCTTGCGGAAAGAAGCTTGCAAGATGCCGTAGAGCATGCGAAGGACAGAAAAGCGTTTGGTCATCCGATCTCTAAGCAGGAAGCTGTATCGTTCAGGCTTGCAGAAGACTGGACTCGAATAGAGGCCGCGAAACTCCTTGCATACAAGGCACTGGCAATGACTGACAGGGGGCTAGAGAACTCCGCTGAATGTGCAGGAGTTAAATGGTTCGGATGTGAAACGTCTTTTGATGCGGTCAGTCATGCGCTTCAAACATTTGGGGCTTCCGGTTATGTTACTCTCTCGCCTATTGAGAGGAGATTCCGCACAGCTAGAGGCTTCCTTATCGGAGACGGCACTCCAGACATTCAGAAACTAATCATCTCACGGAAACTTTTTGGGCGAGAATTTGCGCCATGATAATTCTGATCAATTGAACTCATACTCATACACAACCATAACCTGCGTCAATGGGTCGGTTTCCCTGATCTTTTCGATGGTCCCCCTCGCCTTTTTGAGATTGTCTGCATATCCAACTATAATTCCATTTCCCCTGTCAGATATATAAAAAATGATATTGTCACCGAAATACGGAAAAAGGCTTTCCACGCTGCTCGATATTATAGAGAGAATCGTGGAATCTGTTTTTGCGAGATCTATCTCCGCTACGGCATTTATCACGCGGTTCTTTTCCATCATCGCAAGCCTCTTTCTAGCTACCGACGGTTTCACGTTGAGTTTCTCCGCTATACTCAATACTGGTAACCTTGGGCTCTCCTTCAAGATTTCAATAATTTCAAAATCCAGTTTTCCGAATGACATATTTAATTGTCTTGGTTGCGGGATGTATTTCATGAAGGGTTCCCCAAGTTTCCGTGTTGCATCATTTATGCATTCATATACCTCGTTTTGGTCCTTCCCGTTGAATTCATAAATAGTGATTTCCTCAAGGCATTTGAACCTCGAAACAATGCGATCAGATTCATAGCCTGAATTCCTGAACGCAGCAAATCCACTGATCATGCCTTTGATCTGCGGATTAACATGGAGAGAAAATTTCCTTATGACACCTGACTCCTGCAACCTTGAAACACGGTAATTGAGAGCTTGCGCTGAGATGCCGATTTTCTCTGAAATTTCCTTAAGAGGTGTACGAGCATTCTTCATCAATTGAAAAATGATCCTCTTGTCGATTTCGTCCATAAACAGAAAATATTCGGAAGGAATTAAATATATTTTATTTATTTGAACTGAGTTTACTTCGATTTTTGTTGAACAAGAGGCTCACCATTGCAGGGAAGTAGAAAACCCGTATCACAAAAGTGTCAAGTATCAATGAAATTATGAACGCAATCCCAAGCTGCTCTAGAAATCCGGAGGGAATCAAGGCGAGCACCCCAAGAGATGCTGCAAGTATCAGGCCTAGTGAAGTAACAACCTTTCCTGACCCCACCATAGCCCTTGAGATACTCTCGTTCAGACCCCCGGAATTCAATTCTTCTCGAACCCTTGAAATTATGAAAACCGTGTAGTCGTTTCCGAGCGACATAAGTATTACGAAAAGGATGATTGGAATGAGATACAGGAAGGCTTGGTGCAGGAGATACGTTGAAATAAAATAAACGAGTGTCGCAGTCCAGCTAATGCTTATGAGCGTACCACTTACGGAGATAATTGAGTATTTTATCGACCTGAATGAAATGAACAAAACCGCAGATATCACTACCACGATGAGTATTTCAAGTTCTGGATAAGTTATGGAATTCTGGTTTTTTTCGTCTATGACCTGCGATGTCAGCCCACCAACAATTATGGATGTGTGAGATCTCAGAGCACTGACAGTATTTATGCTCTGCTGGCTGTAAGGGTCATACGAAGAATATGCGATGAAATATGCGTACTTGCCGTTATCAACTATGAATGACGAAAATAGTGATTCCGAAGTTAGGTTGTTCAGGTACGGGCCAACCGTACTTTGAATTCCACCGGTCGTGTTGAGAAGAGAGGCTGTCTTCTGCAAAGTTATTATGTCACTTGATGTCAGATCCTTATGCAAAGTTCCATTCAGAGGGACTATGACCTCAATAGGGTAAAGTCTGTTAGACCCAAAGCTGCTCTCGATCTGTTTCAGCGCTTGCACACTGGCTAGACCTTGGGGGAGCCCAGTATTGAAGTCGTACGAGGTTGGAGCAGTCAGAATCGTATAAACTGCTGGTAGAGCCAAAACGACAATAACAGAGACAACGGCAATCTTGTGTTTAGTAGCTGCTTTAGAAGTTCTGTAGAACACGGATTTTTCATGATATCCAGATTCAAGCGGCTTCATGCCTGACTTCATGAAGATCTTAGGCCCCAGGAATTTCATAATGGCCGGAAGCAGAGTTACTTCCATTATCACAGTCATAAGTATTGCCAGTGACAGAACTATTCCCCAAGTCCTGAAACCTGGGAATACAGCAAACATTGACAGGCTGGCAGATACAGTGATTCCACTTATAAGGACAGCCTTTCCAGCTTTAGAAACTGCAGTTTCAAGTGCTGTATCAGGGCTCTTTCCCTCCCTGAGTTCCTGCCTGAATCTAGCCAGTATAAATACAAGGTAATCTGTGGCAACCCCAAGTATGACTGCCGTGAGCGTGTAGTTGACCACATAGTTTACGGGCTGAAAGAGAATGCCTGTAATGTATATGGAAATGTATCCCAGAGCTGTGGCAATTGAAACCATTACTAGGCTAAGTAAGGATGCCTTATATGAGACCAGAGTAGCAAAGACTGCTATGGCAAGTAATACAAATATGAATGCAAAGGCAAAACCGGATGAACCTGTTACCTGTTGGGTCTCATACGCTATGGCTCCCACTCCGGTCACTGATGCGCTTCCACCAAAGTACTGCTTGGATATTGACGTTACCAAGGGAGTGGCCGACTGTGATGGTGAACTCCCGTTTTTCTCCAAATAGGATGAGGGAGAATTAAAATTGATGTTAATTATGAAATACTGCCCGTCTGGGCTGATAAAACTGTCTGCCAGGAATTTTGGCATATCCAAAAGCCCATAATTCTTCACGAAGTAAAGCCCAGGGTTTGTAGAAATCAAGGTTGAATTGACTATTTCCACGGATATGTGTGTTGCAGAATTGCTGTTAATTATTTCCGCAGTGAGTGTTGACAGGCCATCAGTGTAGTTTTGAACGTTGAGTCCCTGTGAAGCAGCCTGAACGTATTCATTCTGAGGGTATACGCTGGTGGCAGATGACTTGACAGCGTTGCTAACAACTGTAAATGCTGTAGAACTTGAAACGCTTGTGGTTGTTATAGTGTTATTGACATTATTCAGAAATGATCTTTCGTATGAGGAGCTGTTGTAACCTGCCATGATTGCAGAACTCAATATAGAAGATCTGGTAAATCCGTTTTTACTCCAGTTCAGCAGAAAGGCATGTGGAAAATCGAAAACGGTCGAAGAAGCTACCGTTATATTTTGGTAAACTAATCTCACAATCCCAGAAAAACTATTGATATAATCCGAATACGCAGTGTAAGGGGAATCACTTGAAGTAAGATTTGGTGCCCCACTTGAAAGAAGCCTGGTTTGTAGCTGGAGTGATGTGTTAGCAACTGCAGTACTGTAGGGGTCCTCATGAACCAGAATTATCAAGCTCTGGTTTGACGAGGAAACATTTGCCAGGATACTTGCTGCAACCGAGGATTCGGAAGTGCTGTTTGCCGGTGTTGTGTTTGAGTAAGTTATCATGGATGAGTAACCCATTAGTGCTGGAACTGCTGCAACCATAATTAAAGTCCACACTATCAGTACCAGTTTCCTTCTCCTTATAAGCGTTTGAGAGAGTTTCATATCCGTTGAATGCCGAGTGGTAGTTAAGTTTAGATAAAAAATATTTTTATTAAATTCAATTTAAATATTGTTTTGAAGAGTAGATCACTCATGATAAAATTATCGGCTGTCTCACCGCTTTATGGGTTCAGGAATGTTCCCATTAATGCAAGTTAAACCACTCCAACTTTCTCTGGAGCCTGTCTTTCATGTTCTTCGGGATGCCTCGTCTTGCATGTTCGTGACCGTCTCCTATATATCTTACCAGCACTGAGTCAATTCCGTTCATTCTGAGAGCGGTGTACATCTGTTCAGCCTGCTCTATAGGGCATCTGTAATCCTCTTCTCCATGAATGAACATTGTTGGAGTCCTGGCGCTCTTGGCCTTTGATATTGGGGAGAATTCCATCAACCTCTCAATCCCAACCTTTGACCATGGATCTGTAACAGAAATTTCCTCGGGATTAAACCAGAAACCAATGTCGCTGGTCCCGCACATGCTTAAAAGATTTGATATGGATCTCTCAGAGACGGCACATTTAAAACGGTCAGTCTTTGTAATGATTGCATTGACCATATACCCGCCATAGGACCCGCCTGATACGGCTAACTTTTCAGCAAGAGAAAACTCCTCCACGGATTTGTCAAGGATATCGAAGAGGTCCCGCATATCGCTGCCTCCCCAGTCACCAACACAACCACTTGCATAGTCTTGACCATATCCGGCACTTCCCCTTGGATTTGCGTAAAGAATGTTTAGCCCGTTGCTGGCAAGGTAGTTGAATTCAATGTAATATGCATATCCGTACGCGCTGTGAGGGCCTCCGTGAACAAATAGCACCGTGGGGTTCTTCTTGTCGGTTAGCAGCAACCAACCTTCAATTCGTCCAGATGAAACTTTCAGGGGTTTCCTGCCGTGTATCTCCGGGTTCAGATCAAGTTCCCCATTAAACGAGATTATCGATGGTTTTTCCGGTGATGAGTATATGAATCCAACGTTTCCAGAGGAAACCGTAATGGAGTGAACAACTTTTTCCCCTTCCGAGACTTTATGAACCTTCCCGTCCCAGGAATAAAGGGATGCACACCCGCCGTCCTGCCCGATCATATAATACTTCCCCTCATCGTATAATAGAGATTGGCTACCGGAGGCAAAACCGTCAGAAACTATGGAATTACTGGCGTTTTTTCCGATTTCTACAGAAAATTTCTTCTCAGGCATTATGAGTTTTTCTACTGCCCATGGCTTTGTGCCTTCCTGGTGTCCTGTGAATGCCACGGTACCATCAGGCGCAACACAGATTGAACTCATTGCTCCCCCTCTTTCAGTCAGTTTTTGGTACTCCCTACTCTTCAGGTCCAATTCATAAACGTTTTGGATTTCCCTGTCATCGTCTTCCGCGGTAGCCACAAATACCAATCTGTTTCCATTGGAAGCAACATCAGTTACGTTAAAATCACCTTCAACCAGCGTCTCTGCCTTTTCGCAAATGATAACAAGTTTGCTGTTCTTCCGCAGGAGTCCCTTTGAGTCAAACCTGTATTTTACTCTGCTCGTCGCGAACGGGGCCTTGCGGTCAGCCTTATCGGTTACGATTGCGATGATACATTCTTTGTGAAAAATGAATTTTTGAATAGACTCGCTACTGTATATCTCGACCGGCTCGCTTATTGGATTGGTTTTCATGATTTTTTCAACTTTTTTTCCATATGAGACATAATAAAGGGTATTCCCCAGCCATTGTGCACTCCTCTCGTGGTTTCCAGAGGTTACCTTCTCCATTTTGGAGCCGTCAAACCGGTTTATCGATGAGGCGTACTTGTTTTTCTCAATCCAGTTGAGCGTAAAATAGATGTGGTCGCCATGTAAAAATGGTTCAGTTGCCAGTTTTATACCGTATGCTTCGTCCGGATTCATAAATAATCGCATGGATAATAAGTGTAATAAATCTTTCAGGATACTGAATTGCAATTTTTCCGTGCCGCGCCCATCGGAATAGCTGACGACGGATGCCTTACCAGTTCCTTTCCCACTGCCGCTGGAACCTTAAAAATTGAACCTCCTGTCTTTCATGTAAGTACTTAGGAGTCTGTTTGAAATACATGGGTTCTATCTCACCTTCATGCCTGAGAGAAAATCCAATTTTGTTCATGCTGTTTTGGGAAGCGAGGATAAGTGCATAGCTCAGAATTGCGAATACCAGGTATGATGAAGGGGCCGTAAAATTGCAATCTTCCATAACCTGCTGCGCTCTAATTCCTTTTTCTTCTATAGAACTGCATTGGTTTCATTGCTCGGAAAACGCTATTGAATGGACGTCCAGAATACGTTTGAATACCATAATTGAGCTATGAGGAGATGATCTACAAGTGACATGCCAGGTAATTATTGAAAGAGAGAATAGAATTCCTGCAGATAAAGTACCGGTTCTGTTCAATGCCTTCAACAGCAAATTTCCAGGCACTGTGCTGCTTGAAACAACAACGCCTGGAGGCAACACCATACTCACCTGGGATCCTGCTGCCACGATTACAGTTAAAAATGGGCTTGCTGATGTGAAAGCTGATAAGGACATTCAAATATCTTCTCTGGGGAAGGATAAAAATTATTTTCCTGAGATCCTCGAAAATACAATCAGGGAATGTCGGACTGAACCCGAGCCAGAAAACTCTGGATTAATACCCTTTATTGGTGGCTTTATAGGTTACGTTGGATATGAATGGGCCGCAAAGCAGCAGGGTTTTGCGAAGAGTAGGATTCAGGGCATTCCAGATGCCTGGTTCAGTCTGTACGATAGAGCTCTTGTGGTTGACAAAAACGGGAGCGTCTACATAATAGCGGTACCATCTATCAGGAATGCAAAGTTTGAATACATAAGATCACAGATATACACAGCGTTAATTGGCACAGATTCTCTGAAATTCAACTCGGTTAAGCCAGTAGACCTGCGCTTTGAGTATGACTTTCCAAGGGAGCAGTTTGAGGAGGGGGTCAGAGAAGTAAAGAGTTCTATCCGTTCTGGAGACGTTTATCAGGCCAACATAGCTCAGCGGATAAGATCCAGGGGGCTGGTACCCTGGCAGCTCTATTCCAGGTTACGAGAATATAATCCGAGCCCATACTCTGGCATCCTCTCTGCAGGGGGTTTCACAATCGTATCAAGCTCGCCGGAGCGGCTGATCAGTGTTGTTAAGGAACGTTCTGGAAAAACCTGGGTTTCGACAAGACCGATTGCAGGAACCCGTCCGAGAGGTGATGGGAAGCAGGATCTTATGAATGAGAGGGCACTGACGACCTCCAGAAAAGAACTCGCTGAGCACACAATGCTTGTTGATCTTTCAAGAAACGACCTTGGTAGGGTTTCCCTGAGCGGAAGCGTAATGGTAGATGAATTCTTAACTGTAGAACGTTATTCGCATGTAATGCATCTGGTATCCGATGTCAAAGGTATACTTTCTCCTGCCGCAAGACTGACTGATCTTTTCAATGCTCTCATGCCTGGCGGTTCTGTTACTGGTACGCCTAAGATAAGTGCAACACGGGTCATTTCAGAGATTGAGCCTGTTTCCAGAGGAGCTTATACAGGGTCAATGGGCTATATTTCACTGAACGGGAACATGGATTTCAATATCCTGATCAGGAGTGCGTTCTACCCAGAAAACGATCGTGAGGTGCATGTTTATGCAGGATCCGGCATTGTGCAGGATTCAGACCCACAGAGAGAGTGGAAGGAAACCAATGAGAAAGCGAAAGCGCTGCTGGAGTCACTCCAAGGGTATAGCAGTTCAGGCTATTCATGGGAACCCCCCAGAATCAGATCATCCTGGGATCCACCAAAGGCCGCACCTGATTTTAGATCAAGACATGTTCTGATGATAGATAACTACGACTCATTTACATATAACCTTGTCCAGTATGTCTCCATGCTAGGTGCTAAGGTCACAGTGGTTCGGAATGACGAATCTGACGTGAGGAACCTCCTGAAACTGAATCCAACTCATCTCGTAATCTCACCCGGACCTGGGAAACCGGACGATTCTGGGATTTCAATGGAAGCTATCAGGGCTTTCGAAGGATTACCGACACTAGGCGTCTGCCTCGGTCACCAGGCAATAGTCGAAAGTTACGGAGGTACAGTTGTTCGAGGGCGTCTACCCGTGCACGGTAAAGCCTCGGAGATAGTCAGGACAACACATACGCATCCTGCTGACATACTGAGCGGCCTCCCTCGCTCATTTATAGCCGGCCGGTATCATTCGCTTGTTGCTGACGAGGTCAGGGACCCTTTGTTTGTTACATCTGAAACCGATAATGGAGAGATAATGTCTGTTCAGCACAGAGATCTGCCTATCTATGGAGTACAATTTCATCCAGAGTCTGTGCTTACGAAGAATGGCCTCGCGATTCTTGAGAATTTTCTCAGGATTCAGGGTAAGGTGAAGAGAAATGATATCTGATAGTCATGAATGGCTTGGAGGAAAGCTTTACAGTTGGGATTCATCCAGTATTCCCGCAGGATTCCGGCTTGGAGACGGTGTGTTTGAGACCATAAGGACGTACAACGGAGTCCCATTCAAGCTTACCTCGCATATTTCCCGCCTTCTTTCTGGGGCAAGATCAATTGGTATGAAGGAACTGCCAACCATAGAATCTGTTAAGGAACTGATCATGGATACATTGAAGTCCAGCATCTCAGAAACGCCACAGACGGAGCGAATTATCCGGCCACTGTTGTTCTCAGATCATCCTCTCTGGGGATTTGTGGTTCTTGTCGATCCAATCGAAGCTCAAGAGAAAGGCTCATCCGAGGAGGGTCTGACCGTGGGTATTTCGTCACATTCCCATCCTGAAAGGTATCTAATACCACCATCTGGAGATAACCAGGTAAAATGGATCTCTCGGGGTCCTTTGTCTCAAGCCTTAAGAGACGCTACATCCATGGGCTGGGATGAGGCGCTCTTGACAAATTCAAAGGGAAGAATCGTTGAGGGCACCAGATCAAATATTCTGGTAATAAGTGATAACCGCATCATTGCTCCTGGAACCAAATCGTTTGCCTTCCCGGGGATAACTAGAAGCATAGTGGTGGAAAGCGCAAAGACGAGGGGGGTAGAAGTCATCGATCGGCCGCTGGAACTTGTTGAATTGCTTGAGGCTCAGGAGGCTCTTCTGACTTCCACACTGCTTGGTGTAATGCCAATTTTGCATGCCATATATGGGAACAGGATACAGCGCCTTAAAAGTGGTGAACTCTCAAAGATTCTTATTTCAGATTTCAAGGCTGAAACGCAGAAGCAGAAAAGATTTTAGAATTAATGCCAGAGCGACCGGCATTAATTTCACTGCGGCGTTTGGGCTGTTGTTGTGGCCAGTTCTTCTTTCTCAGTAATGCTTTCTTCTGCAAGTATTCCGTGCATTCCTTTACTTAATAGAGCAGATACAATGAAAGACACCACAAACACGAATATACCGACCACGATTATGCCAAAGACCTCAAGACCAAGCTGATGAAGTGCTGCAAACCCACCCCCGAAGAATAAACCATTAGGTACAGATGGGTAGCCAGCAGCGGAAGCAAAGGCATTCTGTGAGAAGAACCCAATCATGAGGATACCAAACAGGCCCCCAACACCATGAACAGATAGCACACCCACAGGATCTGTGAACCACCTAGCTTTCGAGAGGATTTTTTCACCAACAATGAAAAGTGGTCCAGCTATGACTCCGAGGATCAGCGCACTCCCAACGCTGACAAAACCGGCAAGTGGTGTGATGACAACAAGTCCCATAAGAGTGCCATTCACCGCGTAAAGCATTCCAGGGTTTTCCCTGGTCTCGAGGTACTTGAAGAACATTGTAGAGAGTAACCCAGCTGACCCCGAGATAAATGTGGTTAGGACTATAGTTATGGCAGAATAGTTCAACCCAAGCTCAGTCCCGGGGTTGAAGCCAAACCAGCCTATCCACAATAGGAGTATTGAAAGGGTCAGCCAACCACGGTTCAAGTTAATTGGCACCTGTATTGATTCTGTAAGCCCTTTCTTCTTTTCTTCCCGCCACACTTGTGTCATTATGCCCAGGGCAGCAATTGCGGCTGCTCCGTGTACGAGTAGACCACCTGCAAAATCTCTTACCCCAAGTGAGTATAGCCAGCCTGAAGGATTCCATATCCATGAAACCGGTATAGTCCAGATTATCATGAAATAAACAGCAGAATAGATAATGAATGCCATTAGCTTGACCTTCCTCAATACCACCACACTTACTAGGGCAAGAGTGACCGATGCGCATGCCGCCTCAAAGAAGAAGAATGTTCCAGTTGCAAGAAACGTATTGGAATAAGCCGATCCAGTAAGCCAGTATATTCCAGAGAGCATACCTGAGTTTGAAGAAAACATTCCCAGGAAAAGACCATTGTTCAGAGGGTTGCCAATGACCCCTCCGATTGATGGGGCAAATGCAATGTTAAACCCCACGAAGGCCATGAATATGAGAGAAGAACCGGTGATTAGGGTGGTCTTAAGGAGAGCATTATCAAACCTTTCACTGAGTTCTCCAATCTCAAGAAAACCCACTGAAATTGCCATTATGAAGACAAGAAGTCCGCAAAAGAGTATCCACAGATTGTTAATAAGGTCAAGCGTCAATACGATGCACCTTCTAGACAATGGTACAGGAGTTTAAAACTCTGATGGGCTAAATATTCGGCTAATGCTTGGAATAAGCTATTCCACGTGATATTTATTATATTTTATACCTGAAAGAACACCAACCCGTTACAGAGGAAAAGGTAATGAACAGCTACAATAGCGCAGTGCAAGAAGTCCACAAATACGTTACATTTTTATGAGAAAAATGTAAGTTGTGACTCGAATAAGTCTAAACCCCAAGTAGCTTTAATGCAGATCTGTAGAGAATTTCCACACCGTACTTCATCGCATCTTCATCTATTTTGAAGGTTGGGCTGTGATTTGGAGACACAATCCCTTTTTTTTGGTTACCTACACCGAGAAAAAAGAAAGCTCCAGGAACCTCCTTCAGATAGTAGGAGAAGTCCTCCGAACCCATAATGGGATCGGGATGAAATACATTCTTGGCACCGACCACTGTCTTCGCAACCTCCTCCACGGTCGAATCAATCACAGGGTCATTGACCACTACAGGGTATCCTTCCAAATAGTTGAATTCATAGGTTGCGCCGTAAGAATTGCAGATTCCAGACAGGAGCCTTTCCAGACTGCTCCTCACCTTTGCCCTGATTTCATCGTCGAAAGATCTGACGGTGCCGGTAAGATCGGCGTACTGGGCGATGATATTGAACCTGTAACCTGAATTGAAAGTACCGAATGTCACGACAGCTGGATTGAAGGTTGGAATCATTCTCGATACTATGGCCTGAGCGGCATCTACGAAATAAGAGGCGATAACAAGAGCATCGATGGAGTTCGAAGGGTCAGAACCATGACCCCCTTTTCCTATAATCCTTATGCGGAACTCATCGGAACCAGCCATTGCACGTCCCGGGTATGCTGCCACTGTACCCGAAGGCATTAGGGAAGTTACATGCTGGCCAACTATCGCGGAAACTCCCCTTAGCTCGTCCGCCTTGATAAAATCTATCGCGCCTCCCGGGGTCGTCTCTTCTGCAGCCTGGAAGATGAGCCTCACAGTGCCTTTGAATGATGCCCTATTTTCAACAAGAAGCTTTGCGGCCCCGAGCAGCATTGCTGTGTGGGCGTCGTGACCACAGGCATGCATAATCCCCTTATTCCTGGACATGAAAGGAACTTCTACCTCTTCCAGCACCGGAAGTGCATCCATATCAGCCCTGAGGGCGACTGTCTTGCCCTTTTCAAATCCGTTTATGTCGCAAGCTATGCCTGTTTTCCCGATCCTCCGGCACGTAAGTCCCATGTAATTCAGTTCCTTCTCAATACGATCCGCCGTCCCAAACTCATTGAAACTTAATTCTGGATTTTCGTGAAAATACCTTCTCAAATTAACCACATACTCATTTACCTTTTCACTTTCCATGCCGTTCACCATATGATACAAAGATGTTTGTGCTTTATGAACTCATGTATAAAACATTTGTAGACGAAAAGAGGGAAGTTGGACTCTTTTGGTAATGATATTTTACAAAAAAGGAAAATTGATTGACATCACGTGCAGCCTGGAATTAGTGGGATCTTTGATGAAGTGTTTTCCATTTTTAATTGGGGCCCCTGATCCTCTTTAGCATTTCGGCTGCCACATCAGAGCGTATCTTCCTTTCCTTGACCATCATT
The DNA here is from genome assembly GCA_038729425.1 of Thermoplasmataceae archaeon. Classification (NCBI taxonomy): domain Archaea; kingdom Methanobacteriati; phylum Thermoplasmatota; class Thermoplasmata; order Thermoplasmatales; family Thermoplasmataceae; species Thermoplasmataceae archaeon. The sequence continues at coordinate 81,173 of JAVYSB010000005.1, forward strand.
TCAGCCAGCCTGTCAATCTCTTCGCCCTTCGCTCCAACCGAAACAGCAACATTCCTGGCGTGGAGTCCCATGTGTCCCTTCTGGATTCCTTCTGCAGCTAGAGCTCTTATTGCCCCAAAGTTTTGCGCCAGACCTACGGCTGCAAGTACGTTTGCGAATTCTCGGGCCGATGAAATTCCGAGGATTTTACGCATAAGTTTAGCCTTCGGATGCGTTGCGGTAGCCCCGCCCACGATTCCTACGGCAAGGGGAAGCTCTATATAACCAGCAAGGTCTCCATTATCATTGATTTCCCACCTCGAGAGTGAGGTATAACGGTTCATGGCAGCATAGGAGTGCGCCCCAGCCTCTATAGCCCTCCAGTCATTTGCAGTGGCTATCAGCACTGCGTCAATGCCATTCATTATTCCTTTGTTGTGGGTTGCTGCTCTGTATGGATCTATGCTGGCGAATTTATACGCTTCGACAATACCACCCACCGTGTCATCTCCGCCTATGGCTTTCCGATCAAAAACAGCATACGATCTTGTCATTCTGTACGTTGCAAGATTACTTAGAATCCTTAACCTGACGTTACCCCTCGATATCTCAGAGATTTTCGGGGCAAGGTATTCGGCCATGGTGTTCACTGCATTAGCTCCCATTGCATCTCTCACATCGACAAGTAGATGAACAACCAGCATCGGATTCGATTCATCAATCACCCTGACTTCGAGGTCCTTAGCTCCGCCACCAACTTTCAGGAGAACTGGATCCTGTGAATTAGCCATGTCAAGTAATTCCTGCTTCCTTTCGAGAATTCTGAACTTTGCTCCAAAAGGATCAGAAACACCGGATAGCTCTATCTGGCCAATCATGATCGGTTCTGACGAGACTGACCTGAATCCCCCTTTAACCCTGGCCATCCTTGCAGCGTTTGAGGCTGCTGCGACCACGCTTGGTTCCTCTATCGCCATGGGAATAAAGTAATCCCTGTCATTGATCCGGAAGTTTGTTGCGATGCCTATTGGGACCTCAATGGCTGAGATAACATTTTCTATCATATGATCCGCAGCAGAATCCCCCAGACCGCCCATATTTCTAAGCAATCTCATCTCTTCTTCTGTCAAATCAGTTGCCTTCCTGATTAACTCTCTTCTCTCCTCCACGGATAATTTGTAAAATCCGGAAATGTTTGATTCTGGCATTCTACGCTATAATCCACCGTATTAAAGATTTTACCTAACCCATTCTTATAACGTTCACAAATGGAGTGCCCTGCTCCAAAGCGTGATATAGCTGAGAAAATAGCGAATTCGTTTACTATTTTTGTCCTTATAACCAAGGAAAGGTTGTCTTTCGCCTTCATTAGAAGATAACCTCCTTCTCTTACGCAGCTGAAATGTAACGATTAATTTGAACTATCCGCGTAAAACAGAGGAAATTCAATAACATTCAAATTGCCTAATTACGCCAGCAGATCACAAATTATGAGACTTTACACTCTGAGTGCCCTAATTATCATTATGCGTTCAACGTCAGTCATTATAAATGGAGTTCTGTGAGTGCTGTAAGAGTCGTGCCCAATTGGAATTTTATTCGCGTAAACTGTAAAACTAAGTAATATTTTTGATTATAAATGAGAAAGTGGACAGCCTTCCTTTGATTGTTTTTATATCTTTCATACTATATCTTGGATTCGCCTCTAGAGCAGCCGCAAGAACTGATAATATGAAACACAAGTCTTAAGATTGGTTTTCACCCGGCTTTTCAGCACAAATTCTTCGGTGAAGTACGGGTATTTAAGAGATTTTCGAATTTATATTGATGGAAGTGCCCCTAGCTTCCTAAAAAGATCAACTGATTCCACGTCCTGCGAAACTCCGGTTATGTATTCTTAGGGTTACAGCGCCACCCTATAAGTAGAAGCATGACGTTATTGCAACTTAATCTGACCATATTTTGACAAGGGAGAATATCGGTCTTTTGCATGAGAAGTACTCCGGACCACGTTCTCAAAGTCATATGATTTTGCCAAAATACTATATACGTATACGCTATGCATATGTATAATGACAAAACCGGTTACTTTGTCAGATGCTGCCTACGATGCACTGCTAAAAGCGAAGGGAAAGAACATGTCATTCTCAGATGTGGTGCTCAAACTTGTTGAGGAGTCAAAACGAAAGAATAACTTTTCTAGCTTTGCAGGGGCTTTCAAATCCGATGCAACCAATCTAGAAAAATTTAGAAAGCAGATTGAAGAAGACAGGTTAAGAAACACTGAAGGTTTGTGATCATCTGGTCGTTCTGGATACCAACGTCATCATAGATTATCTTATAGGAAAGGAGAAGATCGTCAGTCTGATCAATCGATTTGCTGATAATGAATTAGCAACGACATTTGTAAATGAGTATGAGTTACTTAAGTACAAAAACGGAAGGATTTTAGATGAAGTCATTGAAACCCTGAAAATCTATTACTCAAACGACATTTCCACCGAAGCTTCTGCCGTAGTATACCACAAACTGAGAACAAACGGCAAGATGATGAGCGATAACGACCTGTTGATATTTGGAGTATGTGCTGCCAATAATGAGCAATTGATCACGCAAGACAAAGCATTTCTGGTCCTTGAGAGTAGTCAGGTCTCGGTGATCGAGTAGATATCTCTGGTAAATAATTGGCGTGATATTCAAATTCTCCAATAGTTGAATCTCCTTTAACATTCTTAGTGAGAAACCGTTCCATCAATATTGTAACTATCTCTATTTCACTGCCTGCGACAGAATACACTAACCTCCATGCGTCAGGAAGGTTGTATTTCCATAAATTGTCGATCCTATATTTCTGTGCGTAGGATTTTGGTATCTGACGTTTTGGTATTTGAATTCCACAGAATAGATTTGATTTTAGGTCATCAGTCGCTCTTTCCAGAAACTTATAGAGAGTCGGATTATCTGTCTTCGTGTGGAAGTATGCATACTGAGTATCTTCATCTGCGAATACCACAGTGACCTTCTCGTCAATCACTACTTCAATAGCAGTTTGCTATTGCTATATTTACTCACAAGCTCGGAGTTATACCCAGATCATCTTGCCTTTATTTTGTACAGTCTTTCCCGAATCTTCTAGATACGAAATAATGAGGTTAAACGTTTGGTACATAACCTTCTTTTCTAAGGAAAGCCAAAGCCGCCTCTTTGACGGATATTCTTCCGCTTTTCTCAGAGCATCTTCTACCATGAGAATCGTGTCTAACAATAAACCAACAACAACAGGCTGACGCAAAGACCAGCCTCCATCAGATACTTCCACGAGAGGAGGGAGCAGTAATGTTACCCAGACGACCAGCAGGATTGAGTCCAAAAGATCAAATTTACCCATGCGTCTCGGTATCAAAGGTTCAAGTGTCTTCGCAATGACTATGATAGATTCAATTCCAAGCGGGATATTCACGCAAAAATTCCATCTCCAACCCACAGAATCAACGATCAATGCTCCCAATGCAGGTCCGCCAACAATAGCCATTCCAACGAAACTAGTGACAACCCCCGTTATTTTTGCCATCACTGTTGGAGACACCGTCGACGCTATTACAGCTAGGCCAACAGGTAGGAAACCGCCGCTTCCAAAGCCCTGAATTATCCTGAAGACAATCAATTCTAACAGTGAATTACTCATTCCTGCCAGTATTGACCCCGCTATGAAGATCTTGAGCGTGATGAGCAATATGGACCGCTTACCGTATTAGTCTGACAATTTTCCGAATATGACCATTCCAATGGCAGATGATGTTACATAAGCATCTATGAGGAAAGGCATTGCACCCGGCTGTCTAAAAATTTTAACAATAACCGGTATTGCAGTGGATACTATCAGGTTGTCCAGTGCCCCCATTAGAAGTCCAAGTACTATGCCCAAAATGATTAATGAAGCTCGTTTCCCGATTATTTCCTCTTTCTCTATCCCAGAATCATTCATAACTCATCGTCTTACAAGGGTTCGGAAAACTTCCGAAAGTTTGTCCAGAAAATCTTTGTCTGTTGCCGGTTCTATCCTCTCAACAAACATTTGTTGCAAATTCAAGAATTTTCTCAGTTTTTCACTACCAGTTTCCGAGATAGAAACCACTAGTTTACGCCCATCTTCTGCATTCCTGTTTTTGATAATACAGCGTGTTTTCACCAAGCTTTCCAGAATACCCGTTATCGTTGGAAGCGTAATTCCAGTATACGCAGATATTTCAGTGGTAGTCATCTCTTTACGCTGAGAAATAACCTAAAGTATCCACGCTCGAGTTAATGTCAAACCACTTTTCCTTGCATTTGTCCTAGACACGCTGACAAATCTCTGAACAAACGTTCCAATGTTTGACCAAAGCTCAATTTATACTGATCTGTCCGCAGAAAAACTGTTATCATTTATCATATTTAGGGATCCTAATAGTTAGGAATCCTAACAATTTTTTCCCTCAACAACTCGTGTAAGGCTATATCACAATTCTTGCATAGCGGTAAAGTGAATAGAATATCGGATAGTGTGTACTCTAGATAGAGCGGTATAGCCATAATATAACGTTCTCAACACGGCAATCTTAGTACTTATCAACCGGCATTTACACCTTTGAGTTATCGGTATCCACTGTTACGCTCTTCTCTTTTTAAGCAACATCGAAGTGCTAAATGACAAGGATGACACAATTGTACTCATTTCCTTACTTTCGTGTTCAGGAAATATCGGAAAATGTTGATTCTAAGGATAGGTAGGGAGTTGAACCCTATTAGATGGGATCTGCAGTCCCACGCATGACCGCTCTGCCACCTATCCACGGCAACAGGGTAGATACACAAATAATTTAAATTGTTTTGTTGAGAAACAAGACAAGTAACATGACGGTGCTATGCGTTAATATTTCCTTGAAAATTTTGGTCTGGAGCAAAGATGCAAGGTTTATGAGGTATAGAGGTATCACTAACAGAAACCAAAGTAGAGTATTTAATTAATACAAATAGAACGAGTGGTTATTAACATGGAAAATTATGATGCTTCTCAGATAACAGTTCTTGAAGGACTGAAGGCGGTCAGGAAAGTCCCCGGGATGTATATAGGATCAACCGATGAACGAGGGCTACACCACCTTGTTTACGAAGTGGTGGACAATGCTATTGACGAGTCAGTTGCTGGATACTGTAAGAACATATTTATTAGCATAAACGAGGACGGATCCCTTTCCGTCGAAGATGACGGAAGGGGGATTCCTGTTGACCTTCACCCAAAATATAAGAGACCGGGTCTTGAGATAGTGCTCACCGAATTGCACAGCGGAGCAAAATTTGACAAGAAGGTGTACAAGATCACGGGAGGGCTCCACGGCGTTGGGGTTCATGTGGTTAACGCACTGTCATCTAAGCTCATCGCAGCAGTTAAAAAAGAGGCTGATCTTTACTATGAAATTTTTAATCGCGGTGTCCCGAGAGACCATATGCAGAAAGTATCTATGGAAAAATTCACAGACTCTAAGGACCAGGACGTCGCTTCACTTTCATTTAAACTGGCGAAAACCCATGGCCTCCTCATAAAGTTCTACCCGGATAGTGAAATATTTGAAACACTGGATTTCTCCTACAACACTATAATAGAGAGGATGAGGGACCTTGCGTATCTTAATCCCCAGGTAACCATAACAATAGAGGACAACAGGGAATCAAGAAAGGAGATCTTCCACTTCGCCGGCGGTCTTTCCGAGTTCGTTACATACCTCGGTGAAGGGCATATCCCTATCCACAAGACGCCAATATACTTCAATGAGACTTCGGAAGACGTTGTGGTAGAGTTTGCGCTCCAGTACAATACCAGTGTTACCGAAATCATGCAGTCATATGTGAATAACATTAGCACCATGGAAGGCGGGACACATTTGACAGGGTTCAGAGCAGGTCTGTCACGCGCTGTTCAGGAATATGCAAAGAACCATAACCTCATAAAGGGAATAGAAGGGATAAGCGGAGATGACGTAAGAGAGGGCCTTGTGGCGGTACTACACGTTAAGGTATTTCAACCGCAGTTTGAGGGGCAGACAAAATCCAAGCTCGGTAACAGCGAGGTAAAGGGCATTGTTCAGTCACTCACCGACAAATTCCTCAGGGATTACTTCGAATCATATCCGCACATAGCTGACCAGATCATCAAGAGAGCCATTGCTGCCGCTGCCGCAAGGGAAGCGTCAAGGAAAGCCAGGGAACTGGTCAGGAGAAAATCAGCCCTCGAAAACGGAGGATTGCCGGGCAAGCTGGCGGACTGCTCCACATCCGACCCGGAGAAATCAGAATTGTATATCGTAGAAGGAGATTCCGCTGGTGGTTCTGCAAAGCAGGCCAGGAACAGGGAATTCCAGGCTGTGCTCCCGTTAAGGGGGAAGATTCTGAATGTGGAAAAAACAAGTGATATAAAGGCTCTGGAGAACCAGGAGATTAGAAATCTCATCACAGCCATGGGAACGAACATAAAGGATTCTCTGGACATAGCAAAATTAAGGTATCACAAGATCATAATTATGACTGATGCCGACGTGGACGGCGCTCACATAAGGACACTCCTGCTTACCTTTTTCTACAGATATTCTCGTGAGCTTATCACGGAAGGCAAGATCTATTTCGCACAGCCTCCACTTTTCAGAATACAGAAAGGTGATAAGGTGCATTATGTGTACTCCGAGAAGGAGCAGGAAAGCATAGCAAAAAAGCTTGGAAATGGGTCTATAATACAGAGATTCAAGGGTCTTGGTGAGATGAACCCTTCCCAGTTATGGGAAACCACAATGCAGCCTGAGACAAGAAAGCTGGTGCAGGTTTCGATTGAGGACGCTGCAGCGGCTGACAGGCTTTTTTCAATATTGATGGGAGAAAAAGTTGAGCCCCGCCGTAAGTTTATAGAAGAGAACGCAAAATATGTAAAGAACATTGATTTGTGAGGAATTGGAATGCAGACAAGGCCGATAGAAGAGGAAATAAAAAATTCATACTTGGAATATGCAATGAGTGTTATTGTGAGTAGGGCCATCCCGGACGTACGCGACGGGCTCAAGCCTGTTCAGAGGCGGATACTTTACTCTATGAGTGAACTGGGAGTCACTTATGACAAACCCTACAAGAAATGTGCAAGAATTGTGGGAGAAACCATGGGTAAGTACCACCCTCACGGAGACCTCTCAATTTATGATGCCTTGGCCAGAATGGCGCAGACATTCTCCATGAGGTACACGCTGATTGATGGCCAAGGAAACTTTGGATCAATAGACGGAGACGAACCTGCCGCAATGAGGTACACAGAGGCCAGGCTGGCAAGATTGTCCTCTGAGATGGTACAGGACATTGAGAAGAATACGGTCAGATTCAGACAGAATTTCGATGGCTCCCTTGAAGAACCAGAATACTTCCCGACAAAGGTCCCACAGCTCCTAATAAACGGAACCTCTGGGATAGCAGTTGGTATGGCGACCAACATGCTCCCGAATAATCTAGGGGAAATATGCGATGCCATTACTTACAAGGTCGATAATCCAGGGTCTGAAACGGATGAGTTGCTTAAATTCGTAAAGGGGCCCGATTTTCCCGGAGGAGGAATTGTCTTTTATACTAAGGAACTAGTAGACTCATATAAGACCGGAAGGGGCAAGGTGTTGTGCCACGGAGAGGTGGATATGGACGAGCCAAAACATCTTGTTATCAAGAGCCTTCCCTTTGGAGTAAATAAGGCAACTTTCATCGAAAGCATAGCCTCCCTGACGAAGAATGAGGTCCTTAAAGGTGTTACAGATTTAAGAGATGAATCAGACAGAACCGGAATGAGGATTGTCATTAAGGTCAGGGACGATGATATGAAACCCCTTGTACTCAATCAGCTTTATGAGAATTCCGCACTTGAAACGTCAATAGGTGTTACAAACCTGGTTCTTGTGAACAATGAACCAAAGATACTGGGACTTAACCAGCTCATCGAACTATTCATAGAACACAGGCTGGAAATGATCCTTAAGAGGTCAAAATTTGACCTGGCCAAAAACCAGGAGCGGCAGGAAGTACTCCTAGGTATTGTGAAGGCACTTGACAATATTGACAGGGTCGTCGCTACAATCCGGGCATCAAAGGATGTGTCTGCAGCAAGAGCTTCCCTTATTTCCTCATTTGAAATGTCGGAGAGTCAGGCGGACGCCATTCTTGAAATGAGGCTCCAACGGCTCACTGCTCTGGAGACAACTAAGGTGAAACATGATCTCGACGAAGTTGTGAAGAATATCAAGAGGTTAACGAAGATCATTGGTGAGGAAATGGAGCGCAGATCGATCCTCAAGTTCGAAGTTTCAGAATTAAAAGAGAAATTCGCGGACAAGAGGAGAACTAAGATTGTTTACAAGCTTTTGAAAGAGAGATCCGTGGAAGATCTAATACCCAACGAGCAGAATATGGTTATACTGAGTGACGGTGGCCTGCTCAAGAGGGTATCAATTGACGAATACAAGGCACAGAAGAGAGGGGGAAAAGGGATCATAACCTCAACGAGAAAGGAAGACTCCGTAAAAAGTGTTCTCAAGTGCGATAGCCATGATACGATTTATTATTTCACAAATACGGGCAGGGTCATCAAGGGGAAGGTTTACGAGCTTGAGAAGAAGAACAGGAAGTCTGTTGGGACATCCGGACAAGCCATTCTGCCGTTGATGGAGGGTGAGACTGTGGAACAGATACTAAATGCCCCGAAGAACAAGAAGTCGTTTCTCATACTTGTAACAAGGAAAGGCTTCGTGAAGAGGACCCCTGCTGAAGACCTTTTCGAGATGAGAACCAGCGGTATAAGGATCATAACGTTGGAGGAAGATGATGAAGTTGTCGCAGTTGAACACAGGGATAAGCCAGGAAAATTTGTAGTTGTTTCCAGCACTGGGAAGGCGGCTGTATTTCATTCTAAGGAAGTCAGGATGACAGGCAGAACCTCAAGGGGAGTAAAGTCCATGAAGCTCAGGAAGAATGAGTATATTGTCTCCGCGTTTGCAGTTGAGGATGATGAGTACCTGTTCAACGTATCTAGAAATGGTATTGGCAAACGCACACTAATTTCCGAATATCCAGTGCACCATCGCGGTTCATCCGGGGTTTTCCTCTCTAAGTGGAATGACAGAACTGGCCCACTTGTTTCTGCTCTGCCAGTAAGGGAAGCTGACGATGTGCTGCTCGTCTCAAAGAATGAGAAGACCATACGAATCAGGGTGGCAGACATCAGGGAACTTTCCAGGGTAACTGCTGGAGTGAAGTTGATTGACCTCGACGATGAGGATTATGTCATATCAGCAACGAGGATTGGGGCGGACGAAAATGAAGAATAATTTCCCGGAATACAGGATCGCCCTTATGGGACTAGGGAACGTGGCAAGAAGTTTCCTCTATGTACTTGACAAAAATTTTAAAACCATATCGAGAAAAACTGGTAAGAACCTAAAAATTGTCTATGCCTCGGATTCAAAGGGGGTATACAATAAGCCTGATGGGTTTAAGCCAATAGATCTACTTGAGGCCAAACAGAAAGGTCGTATGGATCTGGTGGGAAAGAAGATATCAACTGAAGACCTGTTTTCCGGGGCACCGGACGTAGTTGTGGACCTGACACCTGCAACACCGGACGGAATTTTTGGCCTTGATCTGTATAAACGTTCCTTTGGATCAGGTGCAGACGTAGTTACAGCGAACAAGTCTCCGCTTGCCATGCAGTGGTCAGATGTGATGAACGCTGCAAGGATAAACGGCAGAAGAATCAGGTACGAGGCGACTGTAGCTGGAGGAACCCCTCTTTTCAATCTTCTCGACTATTCTATGATGCCTGTTGAGGTCATCAGGATTAGGGGAATTGTCAGCATGACTGTAAACTTTGTCCTGGACAGGCTTCTGCATAATCTGGACTTTAGCCAGTCCGTAAAGATGGCACAGAAAGAGGGCATTGCAGAAACCGATTTTCACGATGATACCATGGGCATTGACTCCGCAAGAAAAACAGTCATCATTGCCAATGCAGTATTCGGCTCGAATCTATCACTAAGAGACATAAAGTATGATGGTGTTGAAACACTTTCAGACAGGATTGGCGAGATGAGGAGAAGCGGTGACAGGTACAGGATCGTTTCGGACGTTTACAGAAAAGATAATGAGGTATTTGCTTCGTCTCTTATCAATAGCATTGAGCCGCTTGACCCGCTAGTATCACTTGGTACATCATCGCTTTCCTATTTGCTCGAGACAACTGAAGGTTCTAAGTATTTTATAGGAAATATTCGTGATGGCCCCCTTGAAACGGCGTCCGCTGTATTGAACGATGTGATGATTTTGGCAAGGGAAGAAATATGAATCCAATCAGGCGTCATTCGTTTTTCTTACAATCCTATAAATAGAGTTTATCAATAAACGGACGTGAAGGAACTAGGGCGGAAGATTATTTTTGATACCCCCCAGGAAATCCTGGATCCTGAGCACACAGTACTCATCGTCTGGAATGTCCAGAACAGCTTTGTGCGGCATACATATAATCCTCAGGAATTTCAGAGGAACATCAAGAGTCTTCTGTGGTCCGCCAGAATGTCACGAGTAAGGGTAATTTACAGCAGGTATACCGAAGTCGATGCAGATTTTCAGTACCCATGGACAGTTTTTCTGGAGATGACAAAGAGGAGACTTACTGATCCCACCCGACTGCAACTGCAATTTCAGCCTGGTACTGGAGATTCAGAAATACACGAATCCGTGGAGCCGGCTGTGAATGACATAATACTGAATGTCCGGTTACACAGCCTGTTTTATGGTTCACAGTTCGACTCAATGATGAGAGCTGCTGGAATAACCACGGTTGTATTTTCCGGTGTTGGCACTGAATTAGGAATAGAGAACAGCGTCAGAGAGGCATCTGTCATGGGATACTATACCGTAGTATGCAAAGAATGCGTAACCACGCAAGACAAGAGTGCCCAGGAGATCTCTTTAAAGAATATGGAAGATATTGCTCTGGTATATCCTCTTAGAGAAATTCTGAATCAATGGAAGGGGAGAATGCAGGGATGATAGAATTTAGGGAACTTAAAGTCCCCATAGGCATAAGGAGTCTGCGGACTGCAAATCTGTATTTTATAACTAACGGCAAAAGGGGGGCGCTCATTGACACCGGCATGTCACCTGATACATTGGAATTCCTGAGGAAAAATGGTGTAGAAGTGGACGAGATAGGCGAGATAATGCTAACTCACCTTCATTTCGATCATATAGGCGGAGCGGCAAATCTTCAGAAAAGCTTGTCGGTGCGCGTCTATATGGGTAAGTTGGATGCCGAGATCATCTCGAGAATGATGAGTGACCCTGAAGGGTATCTGAAAAATGAAATTTCGTATCTGAAATATCTTGGGTTACCAGACAACGAAGTTGATATTGCGGCTAAGGTCAATCCTGTAAAGGAGACATACAAAGAAGCCGCTGCAATCGATGAGATTACACCGCTAGACGAAAATTCGACATTTTTAGGCTTTCCGGAAATATCAATTCTGGATGTGCCGGGCCACACTCCAGGGTCTACAGCATTTATAGTGAAGGATCAAAATTTTGTGTTTACAGGGGATCACATTATTGAGCGCATAACTCCAAATATTTCATATTATGATGATGACTCCGACATGCTTGGCATGTACCTCAAAAGCCTCCTGAAACTCCAGTCGACTGGTATTCAGACCGGCTATTCCGGTCATGGTCCTGAGATTGACAACCTTTCTTACAGGATAGAAGACCTACTTGCCCACCATAAACTCAGACTGGCCGAGATAAATGCTCAGTGTGATGATTGGAGAACCCCATTCGAAATTTCAGGAAGAATCAGATGGAACAGGGGGAGGACTATTAACGATATGAACGGCATGGAGAGGATTTTTGCCATTGGTGAAACCCTTGCACACCTCAGGCATCTCGAGAAAATCGGCCTGATTTCAAAGAGCGAGCGATCCGGAAGAATTGTATATAAAAAATAGATAATAATGAATTCCTGTGATTAGAAAAATGTCTTCTTAATTGCAGAATCCACTTTGCCTTTTAGCTCTGGATTTATTTCAGTAATATTGTGGGCTGATTTTGCATGCTCCACAATCTTTGGCATTAGTTCTTCCTTTGTCTTGGCCTTGGTCTCAAAACCACATTCCATTCCGATATCCTTGCACTTAAAACTATACGGTGCCATTGTTATCAAGAGCGTAGCCAGTTTAGATATATTAAAATTTGTGGTACATCAAGGCGATGCAAATACTTGCCATAAAACCATTGCACGTCAACATAAGCGAGGTTGAAAGCGCCGATCGTGGCTTCTCATTCTATCATTAATATGCGGAAGCCGGGATTTGAACCCGGGTTAAGGGCTTGGGAAGCCCCTGTGATAACCGCTACACTACTTCCGCGAAACTTGGCATGTCTATTCTGGTAAGGAATATTGAAAGGTTGTAGATAAATGAAGCGGGATCTGTAAGGCACATGGAAGCACAAATACGCTGATTCACTGACCACACCTATTAGGCATGTTTTTCAAGGTGAAATTCACTGAGTATCAGTATAGTCGGTCCCTGGCAATATGACTCTTTGTGTCCCGATTATATAGGTCCGCCAAGAATATCTATTATCTGTCACTTCATTTACACAGCCATTAGCGTTTCAGCAATCATTCTGGATAGGAGACTTCCCTTTTCGTTTCATATGTATACTAGCGCAGCTTAGCGAATTTCTCGTTTTATCTGTGCGCGCCCTCAAAAAAAACAATTTCAGCAGCATTATTGGTGAAAGTGAGATTCAACAATCCATGAATGAAAGTTGTTATTGCTCCGTGTGCATTAGATTTCAGAATGGTTGAGACAAAAATAAAAGATGGAGGGTTTACACCCATCCTCTGAGTTTCATCGCATCAGCGACTCTCTTTATAGATACAATATAGGCCGCAGTCCTCGGATCAACATTATACTTTTTGGAGGTGTCAAATACAGAATGGGCTGCTTCTGTCATCTTCCTGTCTAGCCTCTCGTCGACTTCCTTGTCGGTCCAGTAGTAGCCTTCCTGGTTCTGTACCCACTCGAAGTATGAAACGGTCACTCCTCCGGCGTTAGAGAGGAAATCTGGCAACAGTGCGATGTTTTTCTTGTGGAATATCTCGTCTGCATCTGGTGTGGTGGGCCCGTTCGCAAGCTCAAGGATTATCTTTGCCTTGACCTTGTCTGCATTGTCGCTTCTGAGCTGATTCTCTATTGCCGCAGGTATAAGCACATCTACCTTGAGCTCAAGAAGTTCCTCATTCGTTATGGCCTTTGTGCCAGGGAATCCTTTTACGCTTCCTGTCTTCTGTTTGTGATCCATTAACTTGTTGTAGTCAATGCCATTTTCTGAGTAAATTCCGCCCTTCGTATCGGAAATAGCTACTACTTTTGATCCAAACATCTCATTTACAAGCTTGTGGGCGAACTGTCCAGCATTACCGAATCCCTGTATCGCTACTGTGGCTCCCTTGAGGTTCATTCCGAGTTCTTTAGCCTTTTCTCTGAGTACGTACATTCCACCTCTGGCTGTTGCATCTCCTCTTCCGAGTGATCCCCAGTTCTCCAGCGGTTTTCCCGTGATAACGCCAGGAGCAGAATGCCTGACAATGTTCTCATACTCATCCATCATCCACGCCATTATCTGTGGGGTTGTGTATACGTCAGGTGCTGGTACATCAACGAGTGGGCCAATAAATGTCCCAAGGGCTCTCACGTAAGCTCTGCTGAGTCTCTCGAGTTCCCCGACGCTCATTGTCTTAGGATCGCAGATGACGCCTCCCTTTGCTCCGCCGAGTGGCAGGTTGGTTATTGCTACTTTCCAGGTCATCCAAGCTGAGAGGGCCTTGACAGTGGATAGAGTCTCTTGTGGGTGGAATCTTATCCCTCCTTTCGTTGGTCCCCTTGCGTTGTTGTAGTGTACTCTGAAACCAGTAAACACCTTGGTCTCTCCATTATCCATCTTTACAGGTATAGCAACCTGCATGATAGCCATCGGCTGGCTAAGCATTTCGAACGTTCGCTTATCCATTTTCACAACATCAGCAGCCTTCTTAAGCTGCTTGACTGCTATGTCAAATGGGTCCAGATCTTCTGTCATGTTTTCACCATTTGCCTCTTAAACAAGGCACGGGATGATCACGTATTATTAGTTTAACCTTTGCTGTAACATCTAAGCCGCAAGTGCAATAACAGTACTATGGATCAGTAATAGCTTCTAAGTTCCCTGTATTCAGAAACTACCTTGCCGTGGAGAGAACTGAACACAAAGCCAGCAAGCCTTATGTTTGTGATAAGAGGTATCCCCCTAGATATGGCGATCCTCCTGATCTCGAATGAATCTCTTATCTGATCAACCGCTTCGCTAGGAGTGTTCACTATAACTGACAGCTTACCTGTGGAAATGATCTGGTCGATTCTCGGTTCTCTCAGATCTCCTATCCTGTGCACAAGTATGCTCTCTATTCCGTGCCTTTTCAGCTCTTTCCCGGTTCCTGAGGTTGCGTATATTTTGCCGTTCAACTCGGAAAGGAATGGTACCAGTTCCGAGAGCCTTACCTTGTCCGAATCATTGACGCTTATGACCATGTCACCGGAATTGGATATATTTGATCCTGAGATCGAAAGAGCTTTTACCAGTGCTTCCTCTGGAGATTTGCCAGCTCCCATCCCTTCTCCAGTAGACTTCATTTCCGGTGAAAGCACTGGATCAAGGTCCTCAAACCTCCTGAACGGAAAGACTGGAGTCTTGATGAAGAAAGAACGCAGTTTCCCAGGTTTCTCAGATTTCAGACCGTTCCCAAGCATTGCACCAACTGCGACTGCCACCCAGTCAACTCCAGTTGCTTTGGACACAAACGGAACCGACCTGCTGGATCTGGCATTCAGCTCAATAACAAATACACCTGCTTCGCTGGAAGCGATCTGAAGATTAGAGAGCCCAACCAGCCCGAATGATTTGACAAGGAGATTTATAATTCTGTTGATTTCCTTTATGACGTTTGCCCTGACCATTGACGGCCCCATGATCATAGTTGCATCTCCAGAGTGGGTCCCTGCTTCCTCAATGTGCATACATATCCCGCTTATGTTGTATGATTTCCCATCAGAGACAAAATCGACATCAATTTCATCCGCCCGCTCGATATATTTGCTTACGAGGATAGGATATCCAGGACGTTCACGAAAGAGTTCCTCTGACCTTTTCATGAGGGTCTCCCGATCATTGATTATGTCCATTGATCTCCCACCTATTATGAAGCTAGACCTCAATATTACCGGCAGATGAATTTCATCAATCTTGCCTGACACTTCCTGCAGGTTTGAAACTGTGGTGAATGTTGGCTGCTTGATACCAAGGGATTTCAGGATATTTGCAAAGTAGCTGCGGTCTTCGGCTTTCAATATATCCTTAGGTTTTGTTCCCAGTATAATGTCCTCACCAAAAATTTCCGATAATCCCTTGACCATGTTCTGCCCTGTCTGGCCGGAGAACTGTACAATTACGCCAAAAGGTCTCTCCCACCTAATGATATTTGAAACGTGTTCAAGCGTGAGTGGCTCGAAATAAAGGACATTGGATACGTCGAAATCTGTTGACACGGTCTCTGGATTAGAATTCACCATGATGGTTTTGTATCCATCACGCCGAAGCTTTTTAATGGCCTTTACTGAACCATAATCAAATTCCAGTCCCTGGGCAATTCGGTTTGGTCCTGATCCGAGGATCAGTACTTTATTACGTTCTCCATCGGTCTCTCGTTCTCCCTCCATTTCAAATGTTGAATACAGGTATGGCGTAGTGGCAGCAAATTCGCCAGAGCATGTATCTATGGACTTGAAGACAGGTAGTATACCGGCGTCCAGCCTGGATCTAGTGACTGTGATGGGGTTGACCTTTGAGAATGCAGAGATAATCAAGTCGGAAACTCCAAGTGACTTTAGAGCGACAATATTTTCTGGAAACTCTCCCATCCCAATGGCGGAAATCTGGTCAACAATGTTCTTGATTTTCCAAATGAAGTAGCTATCATAGCCACTCCTCATTGAGATTTCATTTATATTGAACCCCCTGAACAGAGCCTCAAAAATGGCATAAATTCTCAAGTCGCTCGGGTTCGATACATACCCCCAGATCCTTTCGTCGGATTCATAAATGCGTATCTTTTCGGACATTTCGTTATCCAGGGAAGCAATCGCCTTCATGAGAGCTTCCTCAAATGTCCTTCCAATTCCCATGACTTCCCCGATGGACTTCATCTGAACGCCGATGGTGCGGCTGACATGGAATTTGTCAAACGGCCACCTTGGGATCTTTACAGTGACATAGTCAAGGGAAGGCTCAAACGCGGCATAAGTATTTCCAGTAATTGGGTTAAGAATCTCATTCAGGTTATACCCCACTGCAATCTTCGAAGCTATCCTAGCTATTGGATAACCACTGGCCTTTGACGCCAGGGCTGACGACCTCGATGTGCGCGGGTTAACTTCAACTATGTAATATTTCCCATTTTCTTGATCCAGTGCAAACTGTATATTGCAAGCTCCTACAACCTCCAGAGCGGAAATAACCCTTATTGCCGATCTACGCAGTCTATGATAATCCATATCACTCAAAGTTTGTGAGGGTGTCACCACAATGCTCTCACCCGTGTGAACACCCATGGGATCCAGGTTTTCCATGTTGCACACTGTAATGCAGTTTCCCGCATTGTCCCTTATAACCTCATACTCAATCTCCTTCAGCCCTGCGAGTGATGTCTCCACATCTAGTGACGATGCATCGTATTTGCTGAAGTAGCCACGGCAGAACGCCTGAAGATCCTCTCTTGTCTTGATGATGGAACCTCCAGACCCACCGAGCGAGAAGGAAGTTCGTACAATAACTGGGAATTTTGAAACTGCGTTGATCGATTCTTTATAATCTTCTTTCGTCAGTGTGTATGATTCTGCGACAGGCTCCCCGATTTCGAGCATTTTCTTGTGAAACATCATCCTGTCCTCTGCCAGGCGGATCGCGCGCACGCCTGTGCCGAGGATTTTGATGCCTAGTGAAGCAAGATCTCCACTCCTGTCAAGTTCCATAGCAAGATTTAGTGCTGTCTGACCACCGACCGAGAAAAGTATGGAATCTACTTTCTCTTTTCTGACAATCTGCATTACCGCTTCTTTTGTTATGGGCTCGATATATATCCTGTCTGCTATGTCAAAATCGGTCTGAATTGTCGCCGGGTTGGAGTTCAGCAGAACTGTACTGATCCCCTCCTCCCTCATGGAAAGGCACGCCTGAGAACCGGAATAGTCAAATTCTGCAGCCTGTCCGATCACAACAGGTCCGGATCCAATGATAAGCACCTTCCCTACGTTGTTATTTCTTGGCATGAAATCCCTCCACTACCTTTGAGATTGTGAAATAGAATTCCGAGTAATCCTTTGGTCCTGGTGACCCTTCCGGATGATACTGGACAGAATATATGCTCTTCTCGGTGTTGTATATCATCTCCACTGTGTGGTCGTTCACGTCCCACTGCCCTATGTGCATATCACCAGCCGAAATTGACGCCGCATTGACAGCATAACCGTGGTTGTGCGACGTTATGAAGACTCTTTTACCATCTGTCACCGCGTGGTTGGTTCCACGGTGACCGAATTTCATCTTCTCAGTTCTGCAGCCCTGTGAAAGTGCAATGAGTTGGTGCCCGAGGCAAACGCCGAGAATGGGCATGGATCCAGTATTCTTCTTAAGGAAATCCGTGATCCCTCTCAAGGACTCGTGAGCAGGATCTCCCGGACCGTTTGATACGAATATGGCATCGTAATCTTCATTTATATCAAAAAAATTGGAATTGTAAGGAACTACAAGCAGGGAAAAGAAATCCGAGATGTTTTGCAACAGGCTATTCTTGGTACCTGCATCTATGTACAGCACCTTGGGCTTTCCAGCTTTGCCAATAGCGTAACTCTTCTTTGTGGATACCTCACCAACAAGGTTGGACGCCATTGGGTCAGGCCAATTATCAGGAACCTCATCTGTATTGAGTATGTGTGCCTTCATCACACCGTGTTCTCTTATCTTTCGCACGAGGAGCCTTGTGTCTATACCGTCAATGGCCGGTACGTCATTATCCACCAGAAATCTATTCAGTTCTTCCCCGCTGCTTCCTGAGTAGAGCTGGGTATGAGCATCCCTGGTTATTATGGCGCTCACCTGCGCCCTGTCAGATTCCATTACGCCATTTTTCAAAGGATAATTACCGATTGTCGGAGAAGCAAAAACAAGCATCTGCCCCCTGTACGATGGATCTGTTATGGATTCAAGGTAGCCTGTCATGGAGGTTGTGAAAACAATTTCCCCATATCGTTCTGAAGATGAGCCAAAAGATCTCCCCTTAAGGACAGTGCCATCTTCAAGAGCAAGAAATCTGTCAAGCAAATAGGTTCCCCCCAGCTCGTACAAAACTCCAGTTAAAGGGGATCCGTTTCAACTTGTTCAGCCTTATCTCACATTAGCATAAAAAAATAGTGTTTATCGGACTGCGATCTTTTCCCTTTTATAAAATATTCAGATCTCCCATTCATTACAGCCAATGGCGTATTCAATAATTCTTTGATTGATTAAATTATTTACAAAAAATTGGAATGAAAATAACCATAAGGCCGGTAAAGCCGACCAAAGGGCCTGCCATTGGAGAGATTGCTCCCCTTCCTTCTGGGAAACCTACAGGGGAATATACAGTACTGATCCCAAAGAATCATGGATCGCAGTTAGGTAAGCTCCGGAGAAACTGGAAAAGTAAATCTGGCTTTCTAAAACTGACCATAGGCTCATTTTTTTTAGTGCGTAGACTTGCGGATAATGTTAATGCGAAATCTCATTTACCTTATTCTAAGTATATCGCCAGTGATAGCAAAATAAGTGCAACCATAATACTTAATACCGACTGTGAATATTTTGAACAGTGGCGGAACACCGGAGAAAAATGGAACGTTTCGAGAGACTCGTAACATTCGATGATGCCATCAAGAAGATGCTCTCTGTGAAGTGGCAAGGCAATGTAACTGAATTAATTCCCGCTGGCGTATCCTTCGAGAGAGTTTCTGCTTCAACTGTTCAATCAAACATAAACGTCCCCACATTCGATAGAAGCGCTGTTGACGGATATGCAGTGATGAGCACAGATTTATCAGGTTCCTCAAAGTTCAGCCCCGTTACTCTCAGCGTCAGGGGTAACATAGAGGCTGGATACACTGCTGAAAATGAAATTAATCGCGGGAGCTGCTATGAAATATACACCGGCGGAAGATTGCCTAAAGGCGCTGATGCGGTGGTAATGGCTGAGGACTCATCAAGAAATGGAGACAGCGTTGAAATCCTGGAAGGTGTAAGAAAATTCGAAAATGTGTCCAGGACCGGCGAGGATATAGAGGCTGGCCAGATCCTGCTGGAAAAGGGTCAACAGATAAGGGCACAACATGTCGCTTCCATGATTGCAGCAGGAATCAAAGAAGTGGATGTTTACAGTAAACTGGTTATGGGTATCCTTTCCACTGGCAACGAACTTTTGGACTCAGGGAGCAATGTAGCGAATACTACACAGCCTCTTCTGCTGAATTATTTCAGAACGGGATATATGGAAACAGTGAATCTTGGCGTGGTACGTGATGATATAGCTTGCATTAAGGAGAAAATATTGACCCATCTGGATCAATTCAACCTGATCGTGATAACCGGCGGAACAAGCCTTGGTAGAAAGGATGTTGTTCCCGATGTACTTGACAATATAGGTCATCTAATTTTTGGTGGTGTCAGAATTAAGCCGGGAAGGACCATTTCGCTTTATGAAGTCAGCGGTAAACCTGTCTTTTCTGTCTCAGGACTTCCCGTTGCAGCCCTTATTTCACTCGAAGCTTTTCTGCCATATTTTCTGAATCAGGTAATATCTCTTAAGAACACAAGAATCTCCATAAACGCAAGAATTTCTGAGAGGGTAGCAAACAGAGATTCCATGCGTTCATACCTTAGAGTCAGGTTACGTAATACTGAATCTGGATTAATAGCGGAGCCCCTCAGAATCACTGGATCCGGCATACTTTCTTCCCTCCTTAAAGCAAATGGGATCACGGTAATACCGGAAAACGTGGAAGGAATAGAAGAGGGGGAGACTGTCAGTGTATCTGTCATAGGAGACGTATTCTGATGGCAATCATATTTCACAAACTGGTTACCGTTGAGAGAGCTGTCAAGCTTACGGAGGAGAGTACAAAATCTGTTACTGAGACTGAAATCGTGAAGCTGGAAGAAGCCCTTGGCAGAGTACTGTCCGAGGATGTATATTCCCCAATAGACTCCCCGCCATTCGACAGATCCGAAGTTGATGGTTTTGCAGTTTCATCTCCTTCCGTTGAAAACGCTGATCAGGATCACCCTATAAAACTCAAAATTGAGGGGATCTCACTCATTGGTGAATCAGCGAGAGAACTCAGGGAGTCTGACGGATGCTTCAGGATAGCCACCGGAGCTATTGTCCCTTTCAATTGCGATGCAGTTGTAATGTCTGAATACACAAAGGAATCCACTAAATCCGTAGAAATATTGAAGTCGGTCATGTCCGGAGAGAATGTAACTCTTGCCGGCGCAGACATTTCAATGGGAGAACTCGTGTTGAGGAAGGATACTGCTATAGGACCAAGAGAGATAGCAATTCTGAGTTCCATAGGCGTTGACCATGTTACTGTATATCGTAAACTCAAGATAGCTATAATATCGACGGGCAATGAACTTGTGGAACCGGGGGGGAAAATAACAAGAGGAACGATTTACGAATCCAACGGAATAACCATAAAGGGTATACTAGACCAATACAGTGTTTTCGAATCCGATTATCTGGGAATAGTCCGCGATGACCTGGAGCTAATCAGAAAAAAAATTAACACGATCACAGAAACATATGACATTATAATTACCAGCGGAAGCACCTCAGCTGGTGAGGGAGACATGGTTTACAGAGTGCTCGGGGAACTGGATCAGGGAATTCTTTTTCACGGAGTGGAAATTAAGCCCGGGAAACCTACACTCCTTGCCGTTGGCAATCATAAACCTGTTTATGGACTGCCAGGTTTTCCAGTTTCTGCTCTTATGGTATTTGAGACCATTTTTCTACCAGTGCTTCTGAGAGCGGCCCATATAAAGAAACCTGTAAAGAAGCTGAAGGCAACGATACCGGTAAGGGTTGGGCTCTCTCTTGGCAAACTCAACCTGATACCTGTGAGCCTTGTGCAGCGCAGAGGAAGCGTTGCGTACCCACTTCTTGGAGACTCCGGGAGCGTGTCTAGGCTTACCAGATCTGATGGGTACATTTCTGTCTACGGTGACAGGTCTTACATTGACGAGAATGAAAACCTGGATGTTATCCTGTATTCAGAATACCTACTGGTTCCGGATCTAAATTTCATTGGTAGTCATGATGTGGTTCTTGATGCAATATTTCACAAGCTTGATCTGAACGTGAAGGTTGTAAACGTCGGTTCTCTTGGAGGAGTTGAAGCGATCAAGCGGGGTGAGGCCGATCTAGCAGGCGTTCACATCCTGGATCCTACCACCTTGGAATACAACAATTTTCGTGAAGACAACTTGCTGGCAGAGAAGGCCATACTTGTGAAGGGCTATAAGAGGGAACAGGGCATAGTTGTGCGGAAGGGAAATCCAATGAAAATAAGAAACTTTGCTGACGTTGCCGAAAAAAATGCGAGATTTGTTAACAGAAACGGTGGGTCAGGCACCAGAATACTCATTGAAAAGATGCTGAAGGACTCTGGTATTGAAGCAAAAAGTATAAGGAATTTCAGGTACGAGGTAAAAACTCATAATGCAGTTGCCAGTGCAGTGAAAGCGGGTCGAGCAGATGCTGGTATCGCGATTAAGCACATGGCGGAAATGTACGGGTTGGATTTTATTCCCATTGGTTATGAAGATTATGATTTTCTGGTTCTTAAGGAGAGTGTTCAAAGGCTTTCCCCCTTTTTGGATGCCCTTAAAAGCGAGTGGTTCCGTGATCTCCTGGCACGTAAATTTTTCGGATATAGCCTAAGTTAAATTTGTGTTCCTCGTGTTTGTGGTTTTTACGAACAGATCTCACTGTGCCGACGGGTTGCCTGACACAGGTAAATTAAGCATAGTAGCTCTTTCCAATACCGTGTGCCGGCATTTGCTTAATAGAAGCAAATCAGGATTCGCGCCCCATGATGATCAAGTGCTATTTTCATTGTGTATCCATTTCAAAAGGTATACAGCTAACAAGGGTTATATAATTAGTGCAACTCTTTAAATAGAAATGACAAAGGTAAAGTATTACGCAAATCTCAGACAGATAACCGGTAAAAATGATGATGAGATGGATGCAGGAGGAAAAACTGTGGAGGAGATATTGCAAGTACTTTCCTCCAAATATGGTGACAACTTCAAAAGATTGATGTTCAGCGATGGCAATATGAGAGGAAACGTCATAATCCTGGTTAACGGGCAGAATATAATTTTCAGGAATGGCATAAAAGAAAGGCTGAGGTCAGATGACCTCCTTGATATCTTTCCACCGGTTGCAGGTGGCTAATTATAATTTGTAGTAACTAAGGTGCAACTTCTCGATGGTTTCATTCTTTGGGTATCCATGTTCATCCCATCCCCTCACCTTATAGTAATCCTTAATGAGATAGTCTAAGGGAATTTTTCCGCCCCTATATGGTCCTTTCTCAAGCGGAACTTTAACAAACCTGTCAGGAAGTTTATCATCCTCAGGCTTGATTCCGGCCTTCAGGTTGAATAGTCTCTCAAGGTTCCACGTTCTCTCTGCAGCATCCATTATCTCTTCTTTTGCATAGTCAAAGCCGGTTACATCATTGATGAGGGAGAGATAATCGTCGAGGTCAAGCGCAAACGAAGGAAACTGGCAAAGGCCTGAGGAGTCCATGACTTCGGTGAAATCTTGTACGTATTTCACCAGTGCAGCCTTGCCCTCCTTCTCATTCGGCTTTGAGACTGGTTGGACTCCCAAAATCTCGTTTGAAATAGTATACGCCCTCATATGCGACCCTCCAATGTTACTCGTGGCATACTCTAGTCCCATACCGTATACGCCCCTTGGATCATAGGCAGCAATTTCCTGCCCCTTTACGCTCATTGAGACGCTCTCGTCGCCGTATTTCCTTGCAAGCCTCAGAGATCCTTCTGCAAGTTCATTGCCAAAATCCTTCCTATAAGCTAATTTGTTTGAGGCCTCAATTACGAATGACTGGCTACCGAACTTGGGTTTTGTAGGGCCAACGTCTTTTTCAGGAATCTTCCCCTTTTCATAGAGCTCCATTGCTGCAGAAAAAGTGCTTCCAGCCGTAATTGTGTCATACCCCAACCTGTCGGCGTTATCATTCGCAGCTATTATAGGATACAAATCATGAATACCTACGTTTGGACCAAGGGCCCATGTAGACTCATATTCTGGCCCTTCTGTTTCTCTTTCATTGTATCTTGATACCCTTCCACAGGCAATTGGGCAGGCGAAGCATGGAGTGTTCCTGATAAGATAAGTTGCTGCAAGAGTTTCTCCGCCGACCATGTCTGCAAGGGGGTCTTCTCCTGAATCAAGATAATTTTTGTTTCCAAAGATGCCAGACTGGTTTATTATATTGACCAACACTTCCGTTCCAGAGGATGGGAGTCCCTGGCTCGTGACAGGATTTTCCTTTATTTTCTTTAGCATTGCTGTAAGCGTGGACTTATACCTGCCGGCATGCCCTATTAGAGGCATTTTTCCAGTTGATGAGACGACTGCCTTCAGGTTCTTGGAACCCATTACAGCTCCCACACCGTTCCTGCCTGCTGCCCGATGCTTATCGTTCAATATTGAGGCATATTTTACAAGATTTTCACCCGCGGGTCCTATGCACGCAACCGAAACATTGACGCCTGTCTCTCTCTTTAACGCATCGTCAGTTTCGAACACATCTTTACCCCAGATGTGAGTAGCATCCCTTATCTCAGCCCTACCGTCGTGAACATAGATGTAGACCGGGTGTCTGGAACGCCCCTTGAATATGATCATGTCAAAGCCGGAATGTTTCAGCTTAGCGCCAAAAAACCCTCCGGAATTGCTCCTCGTGATTGTACCGGTAAGCGGGCTTTTCGTAACAGCCATGTACCTCGCAGCTGTGGGTGCACTTGTTCCTGTTAGCGGACCCGGTGCCATTATCAAGACATTCTCTGGAGATAAAGGATCCACACTGGGGTTGACCTCGTCAACAAAGTACCTTGTCGCAAGTCCCTGCCCGCCTATGTAATCTCTCGCCCATTCCATGTTTGTATCCTCAATTTTTATTGTACCATTTGTGAGGTCCACTCTAAGGAATTTTCCAGTAAAACCACCAAAGCTCATATCACACCCCGTAAATATATCCGATATCATTATATACGGCTTTTCATGGAAAAACACCACATGCCTTTTACTTTCGTTTAATCCAACTCAGTTATACTCCAGGAGCAGGCATTACTGATCAAGAAAAATACTCTTCCTTGCACCAACTCCACGGATACTGCACTCGAAAGTCATTCAGAATTGAAAAACATATTCTCCCGTCTGAGAAATCTCGAATTCATTTCCCGTTTCATAGAGACCTCAATCTCTCCGTCAAACAATGAGGAAGCTCAACTCTGAATCTCTTGTCTGCGCGTTATTTCTCCCCGCCAATGAGTCCGATAAGAAACCGGGGTGATTTAATGAAAATATATTCTCTTCACCCATTACCAAAAGTGTAGCAATCTCCCCACAGCCGTATGGACTGCTCCTGTGACTACTCCGGTATTCCTGATCAACCATGAGGATGATACAGAGAGCATTGTAAGATCAACTGCATAAAGTCGATGAGAGGAAAATGCACATTGAACGGGGTAGACGATTAAATCACAGCCGCCCCTGGGGAGAAATCTGATGAGAATCATTGATCTAATTTGTCAAAAATGATGGTTCGATTTAAAAGGTAGGAGAAGACTATTCTACAGTTCAAATCGGTCGGTAATGATCAGATTTCTATCCCAAGTTCATCAACTGCATTTTGCAATGGTTTCCCGTTTTGATCTATCCCAACTTCTTCGAGGTATTCGGTCACCATGGTTTTGTAATCCAAGGTGACACCGGATGTAGGTCCGCTCTTCAAGGGAGGATTCCCTATCATTCTGGGAGGAGGGATTATCTTTGACGGGTTAATACCTTCTCTGTAGTTGAAGAGGTGCCTTAGTACCTGAATCCGCCGTCCAATGGTCATCAGTTCCTCAGAATCAACATCCCATCCCATGATCGCTTTCAGGAGTTTTGAGTAAGGATAGCTGTTCGGCCAAACCGAAGTGGAAAACAGACACATGCCGGTTGCGTTCAGTACTTGTGCTCCATATACTGAAAGAGCCTGCATCTTTCCCTTTCCATGATATTTATATCTTTCAATTTTTCTGTTGGTAAAATCGTATTCAAAGGGCAAAGTCAACTCTCCGCCTTCGTCGAAACCGATCCCTCCGGCTGTATGCCTGCCAGGAGAGGGGTCCGCCAGATAGGTAGTCGCCAAGCTTGGAAGAAGCTTGGGATCATGCATGGGAAGATCCTGACCCTCGATGTTTACAGCATATGAACTGCTGCCTTTTCCGAATACAGATGCAGCATACTTAGTTCCCATTCCAAGTATCTTTCCTATGCCCTCTCCTCTTCCTATCATTTCTGTCAGACGCACCATTGCATCCGGGTTCCTGAATCCTATCTCAAAACCAATATCCTTTTTAGTCAGTACCCCCCTTTCGAAGCATTCATTGGCAAAAGCTATAGCGGCGCCTACCGATATAATGTCCATACCCGCCCGATTGCAGACCTCAAACGCCATAGACATTGCATCAAGATCAGAGACCAGATTGAGACCACCAAACGATCCTGTTCCTTCGTATTCAAGCCTGTGTCCGTCTATTTCACCGTATTTAGTGCTTCTCTTGACGTGCCCTCCACAAGCCAGAGTGCATTGTGAACAACCGTAAGACCGAATTTTGTCCTTCCTGATTTCTTCACCGCTTATTTTCCTTGCATTTTCCGCGCCAAAGTCATCCAGCCCCACACCGGCCCAGTTTTTTATTGGTGTGTCTCCATTGAGATGCGACGATTCCGTTGATCCGGTCGTGCCGAAAAGTTGCCATGGTCTGGCGAGATCGATGTTCTTCCTGAATAAAATCTGAATGTCTTTTATTGTTTGGGTCAGAAGCTGCGGATCAGCAGCCGGAACCTTTGTTGTACCCCTGACGAATATGCCTTTGAGCTTTTTTGATCCCATTACAGCACCGAGTCCTGATCTTCCAGCTGCCCTGCCAAAATCGTTCATAAGTGATGCAACGTTCAGCATCTTTTCTCCGGGGACGCCAATCACAAGTGCCTGCCCCTTTGGGTCGATCCTCTTCAATTCTTCCTCAGCCTGATATGCGTCTTTTCCCCAAATATGTCTGGCATCCTCTATACTGGCTTTACCATCAATTATTTTTAGAAAAACGGGTTTTTCCGAGATTCCTTGGATAAAGACAGCATCATACCTCGCGTTCTTAAGTTCCGGACCAAATTTCCCACCGCAATTTGCATCTCCCCATCCCCCAGTAATTGGTGATTTTGCGACGACTTGAAATCTCCCCCCAAGAGGCACTGCGTGGCCATTGAACACTCCTGTGGTTACCCCGAGAATATTTTCTGGCCCAAGAGGGTCAGCGTGTGGTTTCATGTCCCTGTTAAGAATGTAAGAGCCGAGGCCATATCCTGTGAGATACTTCCTGAAGATGCTTTCAGGTATTTTCTCTTCGTAAATACGCGATTTTGTAAGATCAACGCGCAGAATTTTTCCATTTACTCCTAACATGGTTCAACAATATGTCCAAAGTATAAGGCTGTTTCCTGCTTTGGTAATATATAACGTAAAAACAAATGGTTAATTCCCTTTTGGGTACAAAACGGGAAGCTTACACATTGGGGATGTGCGGAGGGCCGGATTCGAACCGGCGAACCCCTGCGGAAACAGATCTTGAGTCTGTCGCCTTTGACCTGGCTCGGCAACCTCCGCTTTTCTCACCACAATACTCCGTCACTTTATCATATTTTCCTTTCAGGGAAGGAATTATTACCCTGCTCGATTTGTGCTATTGTGGAAGTTTCTGTTGAAATCGAATTCGATGATCCGGACATGCAAAGAATCTTGCCTGCCATTTCACCAGATAATGACAATGCGTTCAAAATATCAGTAAGTGGCAGTCATGCTACAATAAATATATCGAGGATCAAGGTCTCCTCACTTTATAATGTGATTGACGACCTTATTAGAGATTTAGAAGTTGTAAAAAAAGTTGAAAGTGATATTTAATCACTGTTCGACGGCAATAGAGAGCTTTTCTGTTAGCTCTTTGTACCTGTTCCTGATGGTAACTTCAGTAACGCCTGCAACTTCAGCCACAGCCCGCTGAGTTCTTCTTTCAGCTGTCATTAGAGAAGCAATGTATATCGCAGCAGCTGCCACACCAGTCGGTCCCTTGCCTGAGGTTAGATCATTGTCTCTTGCCATCTTTAGTATCTCTGTTGCTTTTTTTCTGGCATCCATAGAAAGTTTAAGCCTACTGCAGAACCTGTTGATATAGTCGTCCGGCTTAGAAGGCATAATGTTGAGCTTCAGGTACCTGCTCATTATCCTGTATGTTCTGCCTATCTCCTTCTTCTTGACTCTCGTAACCGCTGCTATCTCCTCGAGTGTCCTTGGTACATTTGTTATCCTGCAGGCCGCATAAATGGATCCGGCAACAACTCCCTCTATGCTCCTTCCCCTGATCATGTTCTGCTTCACAGCCTTCCTGTAGATAACAGCTGCTGTCTCTCTAACATCGTTCGGTATGCTGAGGTTGGATGCCATCCTCTCGAGCTCCTGGAGCGCCTGAGACAAATTCCTCTCGGCAGCGTTTGAAACTTTAATCCTCTTCTGCCACTTTCTCAGCCTATAAAGCTGCGCCCTGTTTCTCGTCGGGATAGATTTTCCATAGGAATCTTTGTTTTTCCATGAGATATCAGTTGAAAGTCCCTTATCGTGTATGGTGAATGTCATCGGCGATCCAGATCTAGACCTGGAATCATTCTGTTCTGAGTCAAATGCCCTCCATTCCGGACCCTGGTCAATATAGCTGTCATCAATGACGATACCACAATTATTGCATACCAGCTCACCACGCTCGTAATCCCTCACAAGCTGAGTTGATCCGCATTCCGGGCACTTCGTTATTTCGTCAATTTTTCTCTTCTCTTGCTTTTCTTCTACCATTTAAATCACCCACGCACTTTACGAACAGCTCTTTTACCTCATTAGAGGAGGGAGAAACGCTGACGAGACCGTATGCCGATAAAACGGGGCCAAATACCCGTATTATCTTTCCCACCGCCTTGCCCTCGCTATCGTATACTTTTGAATTCATTTTAACGCAATCATTGAGGCGGATAGTTACCTCTTTCCCTCTCACATTGAGGATTTCACATCTTAAATCCATTATCAATTACTATATGAAATCTCAGTATTTAAACTATTCGTAAAATTATTAATAGATTTTTGAATGTTATTAAAGGATTATTACACCGAATTGTATATAGGAAAACGTACATCTATTCAAGTTTTTGACGGAAAATTAATTTTATGTAGCGACAAAAGTGAAAAAAACATTCTTTCTTGCAGAACTAATATTTTAACGGTCTAGATGCTGACCTCATAACCGAAAAGGTTTAATAGTGCCACTTATGTAGTTGAAATATCGCTTTATATTGGTGTTTACATGGCTACAAAAAATAGTGAAGAAGTTATGAAACGGTGTCCCGAGTGCCATTCGGAGCATCTGATTAGGGACTATGAAAGAGGAGAACTGGTGTGCAACGACTGTGGAATGGTAATTGAGGACTCATTGATCGACCAAGGACCTGAGTGGCGCGCTTTTGATTCCGAGCAGGATGACAGAAGGGCAAGGACGGGGTCCCCCATGACTTTCCTTAGCCATGACAAGGGGCTCGCAACCGAAATTTCCTGGTCCAATAAGGACTATTACGGAAAAAGAATACCACATAAGAATAGGGCCCAGATATATAGAGTCAGAAAATGGCACCAGAGAATCAGAGTAAGTAACGCTGCAGAAAGAAATCTATCTCTTGCTCTTCAGATGCTGAATGACAATGGCGCCAAACTCGGAATACCGAAGGATATAAAGGAAACCGCTGCATTGATTTACAGGAAAGCGGTGGAGAGAAACCTGATCAGAGGCAGAAGCATTGAAAGCATTGTTTGCGCTTCAATCTATGCTGCATGCAGAATGGTAAACCTGCCCAGAACCTTGGACGAGGTATCAAAAGCTTCAGAAGTTAACAAGAAGAAAATTGGAAAGGCATACAGGCACCTTGCTAAAGAACTCAGCCTTAATCTTAAGCCGACAACTCCATATTCTTATGTAGCACAGTTCTGCAGCAAACTTGAACTGGATAAGCAGGCCATCGTGAAAAGTGAGGAGATAGTAAGGAAATCTATTGAACTTGGAATTTCATCTGGAAAGGGTCCCACCGGCGTTGCCGCCGCCTCAATTTACATCGCCTCAGTAATGCTCGGGAAGCCCAGAACTCAGAAGGAGATCGCAAGGGTGTCTGGCGTAACTGAGGTTACAATAAGAAACAGATATAAGGAAATCAGCAAATCACTTGGAATCGTTGGACTGGATTGATAATTTAAATGAAGATATACGTCGTAGATAACGGCGGACAATGGACTCATAGGGAGTGGAGGGTGTTGCGGAACCTTGGAGCTGACGCTTCTATTGTTCCCAATGATACTCCATCAAATAAGCTGGCTGATGCCGATGGCATAGTCCTTTCTGGGGGGGCGCCAAGCATTGTTTCGGAGCTTGACAAGCTTGGTTTCGTAAAGGAATACCTCTCTGAATATGACGTCCCTGTCCTCGGAATCTGTGTTGGCGCCCAGTTCATTGCACTATATTCTGGCGGCAAAGTTGGACCTGCGGTGCATCCAGAATATGGAAAAACTGAGTTGGATCTCTTCAACAAAGGTTCAATTTTTTCAAATCTCCCCGATCATATGATAGTATGGGAAAACCATAATGATGAAGTGAAGTCTCTTAGCAGTGATTTCGTTGTATGTGCCTCCTCTGAGGGTTGTAAGATCCAGGCATTTTATCATACTTCCAGACCAATTTTTGGGGTACAGTTCCATCCGGAAGTCGATAATACAGAACACGGGGAAGATATTTTCAAAGCATTCATGAATGTCTGTGCAATCAAGAACTGAGTCTGCCAGACAAACTTATTTAATGCTATTGCCCATTTAGTCATGGATGCTAACCGAGATCAGTGAACTTACAGGGATGAAGGTATACTCCGACAAGGGAAAATACATTGGACCAGTTGATGATGTCATCGTTGATCTCGACAGGCAGTGTATTCATGGCCTGTATATCGAGAGCCCTAACTCACAGCTGGTAGAAAACGGAGCGCCAATTTCTATTCCCTACAGATGGATAAAGGCTGTTGGCGAGATCATCCTTCTGAAAAGATTCCCTGCCTTTGTAAAACAACCGGATGAGAAGGAATAATCATTTGTACAAGAAGAAACCTTCATCTCCTACCTTATTTACGTAGCCGTATCTTTCAAACTGAGATATTCCTTCATAATCCAGGGCAAGTGGTTCGAGAAGACCTTTGTCCACGTCCCCATTAGGAAGCAGGACATTAAAGCGTTCTGAATCAGAGGGACACCAGTGTATTATCTTCAACGGATTCTCCTTGGATACTGGTCTGTCGTGAGATTCTGACTTACTGCCATGCTTTGTTACGGCGCAAAGGTCTTTCAGCCTTACGTCGTCACCGTCCTTCACAGTTTCCCAGTCAATCCGCTGTACGAATATAGTGAATTCCGTTCCAAGGCTGTATGATCTGTATCCCATTTCCGTGTGTCCGGGATGATAAGGAGCCCTGCTCTCCAGCGGTTTGTGTGAATGAACCTTTATCTCAACGGGGTCTTTGACGAACCAGAATCTTTTCGCGATAGGATCAATGATGTCCTTGTTCATTGCATTGAATATTTCCCATGAAAAGTCTGCGTCTATCTCTCTTAGCCCGGATTCAATCCAGTATCGCCTTATCGCGGCCGGAGAATATCCCCTTTTCTTCATTGTTAAAAGAGTTCCAAGTCTGATATCGTCCCAGCCGGAGAATTCCCCATTCTTGATTCCCTTCTTTATAGTTGACGTCTTCAATATGGTGTTGGGGATGGTTATGAGTCCATAGTGGTAATATACCGGTATTTTCCAATTATTGTAAATGTAGATGTATTTCTGCTTTTCCGTGTTGTTAAGGTGGTCTTTTCCCCTTATTACATGTGTGAGGCCCAGGAGATGATCGTCTATGGCCACTGAAAAATTCATCATCGGATAAGCATGATATTGCTTTCCAAACCGAGCATGATCGCCATCAACAACCCTGAAAGCTATCCAGTCCCGGATTGAGGGATTTGGGTGTTTAAGGTCTGTCTTTATCACCAGCGTCGCCGTTCCGGGTTCATAGTCACCCCTGATCATTCCTTCAAATTCTGCAAGGTTGTTAGCAACTGTATTAGATCTGTGTTGGCAGGCAGATCCACTCAGTTTCAGTTGCTTGAAGTCGTTCTGTTTGCAGTGGCATACATATGCATGACCACCCAGTATCAGTTTACGCGCCTCTTCATAATAAATTTCAAACCTATCTGATTGAATTAAGGTATCGGTAACATTGACGCCAAGCCACTCCAGATCCTTGGGAATTTGAGTGTACGCAAATGGATCAATGTTGTTAGGATTCGTATCCTCAATTCTGAGTATCAGTTTTCCGCCATATCTCTTCACATACTCATCGTTGAGTATGGCCATCCTTGAATGTCCAATGTGGAGGGGACCAGACGCAGATGGCGCCATACGCATGACAACTGTTCCATTGACGTTTTCCAGATCAACAAGCCTGTGTTCCTGAACCTTCTTCTCCCTTACAAGAAATTCTGGGAATTCCCTTGAGACAATCTCGTTAAGGGAGTCCTTTGAGATTGAGTTTACAGCTTCAACCTGATCCTTGATCTTTGCAGTGAGTCCAGCAACATCCGATCTTGCTTCCGGAAACATACCCATAATTTTTCCGATTATTGATTTCGGATCGGCCTTTCCATCATGCTGAAAGGCATTTCTAATTATCTGTTTCCTTATTTCGTCATCGAGCGACATTAACTGAATCCCTCAGTACGATTTCCATCTCCGATAACAGATCCTTTATTCCCGATCTATCATCGATGGATATGCAGATATTTTCTCTTCTTTCCTGTGAAATATCAACCTTGCTTTGTACCCTTATTATTTTCTTACGGAACATCCTGGCGATCTCCCCGTAAAGGTTTTCCTGCTGTTCGACAGAATATCCAGAACTACCGGAATAATCTATGAGGAATATGATGCAACTGTCTATCTTCTGCAGAGCCAGAATGGCCTTTCTTTCCATCTCGTTCCGTTCTGACATCTGCCTGTCCAAGATTCCCGGGGTATCTATTATCTGCACCCTGTAGTATCCAATATCAGTGTAGCCTATATGAATGGACTGCGTGGTGAAGGGGTAAGGGGCGACGGTAGGTTTGGATGTTGTAAGAACACCGAGAAGTGAGCTTTTTCCCACATTCGGCATACCTGCAATAATAAAAGTGTCGAGATCCGTTTCTATCTCGGGCACCTTTCTCATGTAATCTCTGCACTGGGACAGAAATTCAAGGTCACCGGATATATTCTTTATAAGGGATGAAAAACGGCCGTAGTATTCTTTCATTATCGGATTCATTAAAGACCTGTCCCGCTGATTTTTAAGGCGTCTGATGTAATCGGTACTCAGGATAGTGATTCTCTCTGACGTCCACTGGATTTTCCCCAGCGATAGTTTGTATTTGTCCACGTCGAACATCAGATCAAGCAGACCGTAATAGAAAGGATGAAGTTTCTCAGTGGAAGGAAATTTCTTCACAAGGCGGTCAAAATGAGAGCAGGCCACGCCTTCAATGGTCGATATCTTGTCGATAAGCTCCTTCCTGATCTTGTCAGCGATGTCCGGGTGGTAAGGTTCCTCAATCTTCGCCGCCTTCGAAAAGGCCTTGTTAATTATTTCCTGGCTTTTCAGTACTGTCGGAATTTTATTGAACATTTTCTTTCTTCACTTAGATGTACTTTAGCTGGTGCACTCAATCGATCTGTTTAATGGTATCCTCAATCTTCTTTTTCATTTCTTCTGACATTTCATAAATATTATGGGCATATCTCGAGTGAATCCTGATCCTGGGCATCAGATCCTCGCGAGAATGCGCGGTGAATTCAAAGCCGCAGTCGTATCCTATATCCCTGCACTTGTACTGAAAGGTAGCCATGGGTTTGTATATCCATGAGATATAAAACACCTACCTTTTCAGGAGTTCAATCCGGTGGAATGTCCAAGAAAAACTATTAGACTGAAGTGCATTATAAATCATGCACACGGAAGATCACAGAAACATTTCCTGCGGGGGTGACCCTTTCAACTACCTGAAGAGCGTTCTAAAGGGCTTATATTTTGACCTTGCGCCCGGGGAAGATGCCACCGTACTCGTAATGAAGGAGAAATTTCCGTACAACAGGGACATTTTTGAGAATTTGTCCAGAAACCTGCGCCTGAAACTGGTTGGAATGAAGGAAGAGAATGGAGAATTAGAACTTCGGCTCCACAGGGATTCTTAAGTGAAACTGATAATATGCTAATAACTTGCCTTAAATGTGGAGCTAAGAGGAAAGCATACGAACTCCGCTGCTCAGAGTGTAATGGACCATTCACTATGGTTCCAGATTTCAAGTATCGGGATGTGAAATCCAATTACCCTTACGTCAAACGCTTCGTTACCCTTGGTGAGGTTGTGACTCCTATCGTTGATTATAACGAGTTTTCCGTTAAACTTGAATATTTCTCTCCCACGTTTTCTTACAAAGATCGGGGGTCCAGAACGCTTGTTTCTTCCCTTCTGGAGAGAACTCCCAACCCCGGGAACGTGTATCTGAATGAGGATTCATCGGGAAATGCCGGGGCATCAATAGCAGCTTACGGATCCAGAGCTGGATTCAGGGTAAACATTTTCGTTCCGGAGACGACAATGGCGAGCAAGATTTCACAGATAAGATCCTATGGTGCCGCCATCATGAAAATAGCTGGAGGCAGAGAACGAGTAGCTGAAGCTGCTGAAAACAGCCCTGGAATTTATGGGAGCCACGTTCTGAACCCGGAATTCAGAGACGGAATCAGGGAAATCGCTTACGAAATCTTCAGGCAAACCGAAGGCAAGCTACCGGATAATATATTCCTGCCAGTTTCTGCTGGCACCCTCCTTCTCGGGATCTTCAACGGGTTCAAGCACCTTCTAGATAGCGGTGAAATCGAAGCCGTTCCGAAAATCGTTGCTGTACAGACAAGATCAGTCAACCCCCTCTGTTCAAAACTCGAAGGAGTAAGATATGATCCTGAAGCTGTAGGCGAATCCATCGCTGATGCTTTGGTTTCCAGAAGGCCTGTGCTGCTTGACGAAATGACACGTGTGGTGCAGAAGTATGGCCAGTGCATCACAGTAAATGAAGAGTCTATCCTTGATGCGAGAAACAGGTTATCTAGAAAGGGAATGTACA
This sequence comes from Thermoplasmataceae archaeon, assembly GCA_038729425.1. Classification (NCBI taxonomy): domain Archaea; kingdom Methanobacteriati; phylum Thermoplasmatota; class Thermoplasmata; order Thermoplasmatales; family Thermoplasmataceae; species Thermoplasmataceae archaeon. The sequence continues at coordinate 116,033 of JAVYSB010000005.1, forward strand.
CAGAGTACAGTTCAGCCACTACCCTGGCAGCATTTTTATCAAGGAAATTTGAAGGCAGGAGTTTACTGATACTAACCGGAAATGGGCTGAAAACTCCCTGAAACTACATTACATCGATTCTTTTTCTTATTCTTTCCTTAGTTGCGCATGATCCTCAATTATTTTTCCGTTTATTTTCAATGAATATGTAACTTTTGCTCCCCCTCTTCTTACAAGTATGGAAACGGAGCAATATTTGCTGAGGGAGAGAGATACTGCCTTTCTCGCGGCATCTTCGGAAACATCCCCTGTAAGTTCATAACCAATGTTGACACTCTTCAGAGTTTTCGGGATCTCTTCCTCGCGCTCTGCGTTGAGCGTACACTGGTAATCATTAACCGTCTGCTTCATCTTTGAGAGTATTGAAAGTACATCATCACTCGTGCATGAACCGATGGATAATACAAGCAGCTCTGTAGGGGTAAAGTTCTCAGTGTTTTTTGAAAGAGAGTTCTTGAGTCTCAGTGGTTCCTTACCTTCAACGTTCGTCAGGAAGCCTCTCTCACTTTCAGACTTGAATGATAGGATCATGGTGGGGCAGTGTTTCACCGTTAAAAAATATGATCTATCGTTAATCCCGGTTTCTTCAGTACCATAATATGCGAAATCCTGAAATTATTTGTTCTGGATGAAACCGCTTTGTAGCTGCGAAGAAAATTCATGCCGACCGTGTAAAACATATAGAGCTACACAGCAAATTACATTACGACATACATGAAGGAAGTGGCACCACGGAAGGATAATGCTGTATCACCTATAATAGCAACAATTCTGCTGATAGCAATAACAGTGACACTGGCTTCAACACTCTATTCGATCGTTGGAGGGTACTTCTCGAACACCCCAACACTTACCCCAAACGCGACCATTTCTGTTTTGAACAAGACAACAGTGCAAGCAAATGGAACTGGAACAGGAGAATACCAGGTCTATGTTGAATCAATCTCAGGGAATCTCTCATTGAACAGTGTAAAAATGATGATTACATTCAACACAGGAAACATTTCGACGTTATCAATCAATGATATAGGACCCGCGGGAACCCAATTGTACAGCGGCATAACTGTGACCATGATTAAACAGGGACCTGATTTCTCCCCGCTCGATTTCATATCGGTCAATGAACAGTACGCGAACCAGTTTGTCCAGAGAATTTCCTTTATAGATACAGCAACCAGCGGGGTTATTGGAACAGCATACCCCCAATAATCCTTCCTTTTTTTGACGTAATCACAGCAGGATGATGCATGATGTAATACCTAAAGGATCTAGAAATATTTCTCCAAGCATATTAGCAATTTTAGCGGGCTCGGAGGGATTTGGACCCTCGATCACCGACTTAGAAGGACGGTGCCTTATCCAAACTAGGCCACGAGCCCACAGGCTAGTTATCCCTCGGAAAACTTAATACTTTCGAGTGCTGAGTCAGAAAGTATATTTTCAGTAAGTATCATTCTGGATCAAGCAAAGAAGCGGAGAATTTACCCATATGAATTTATTGGGAAGGTTTAAGCAAGATAAGTCGATTGGTTTTCTGATGTATAAGGTAAGAGTCTCAATCCTTGACAGTGACCTCAGAAAATACCTCGTCGCAATGAAACCGGAGGAAGATCGTGACATCGGAAGGGGAAAAATGAGATTTGTTACCGAGAATGGTGAATCCTATGTTTATATAGAAGCACCTGATTCTGTTGCATTGAGAGCAAACATCAGCTCCATAACCAGATGGCTGGTTATGATAGACAAAATAGTCAGGGAGGTGAATTAATTGGAGCCTAATTTAAGCGCTTATCTGCAAAATCAGATAAAGCAAGCACAACAACTGGAAGGACAGATAGAACAGATTGCCAGCCAGAAGTATCAGCTTGACATAAGGATCAAGGAACTGGATAAGACAATTAAGGAGCTTGAAGAAATATCCGACGGAACTAAGGTTTTCAAAAGTGTGGGACCGGTTCTTTATGAGGTGGAGAGCCGCAAGAAATTGATTGACGAACTTTCTGAGCAAAAGGAGCTCAGCGAAATCAGAGTCAAAACGCTCGAGAAGCAGCAATCTTCCCTCGAAGAGAAATACAAGGAGCTTGAGGAAATACTCAAGAAAAAATACGATGAGGCCAGAAAAGGGGCAAAGTGAGTCAAAACCCCCTCAGGATGAAAAGCCAAGCAGGTCAATACCATTGGACAAGGCGGGAATTCTCAACTATAAGCTTCCTCTCAAGCTGATCTGGAACGATATACTTCAGGAAACGATAGCTACAGTATCAGCGGATGTCGAGGTGCCAAAGGAAAGAAGGGGAGCGCACTTTTCAAAAATTCTTTCGTCGATGATCCTTGGATTTGGGAATCCGGGAGGAGACATAATTGATATGGTTCACAGGACGGCAAGCAATATTCTCCAGGAGAACCCTTATTCCAGTAAAACTACGGTGAAGCTAGAAACAACCTACTTAATGCCACATGTGGCTGTATCAGGATTAGTTAGCCACATTCCATACAATTTTGAATTCTCAACCCTGATCTACAGAAGCGGAACGTGTACTGACAGTGTTACGCTGGAAACTACCGCAATGACTGCATGCCCTTGCACCATGGAAGGCACTAGAAGGATACTTTCGGAACGTTATCCAGAATATTCCGTATTTATTCAGAAAGTCCCGATAATAACGCATAGCCAGAGGAACAGGTTGAGGGTTTCCATTCGAACAAGCGAAAAATGCGGTATTAATCCACTGGCACTGATAAAGTCTGTGGAGTCTGTTACCGGTGGCCCTTTGATCAGTGTTTTGCCAAAGCGAGATTCGGATGAGTTTGTTGTAAAAGTGCACGAAAACCCATATTTCGTGGAAGATTTGGTTAGAGAGATTGCATATACCCTGGGCAATGATTTAAAGGGAATTCCTGGAAATGCTCTATTATTAATTTCATCCCGCAGTGAGGAGAGCCTGCACAACCACGATGCCTATGCCGAGCTTGAACTCACAATGGACGAAATAAAAGAAAAATCACGGAAGAAGTAAACTATTACCATGCCCCGGATATATCGTCACTCCGTGGAACCCCATTATTTTTGCTTTGGATCTCTCTGCATCTTCCAAGTTCAGCGTAAACGCCTTGTTCAAGGTGATTTCTTTCCCTTTGGTGACTAAAGCGTCTCCCACGAAGAGTGCCTTAAAATCTGGAAAAAAATAGGAAGTGCTGGCCGGTGTATGACCTTTTGTGTCAATTACCTGTACGCCCGGAAGATTGAGTTTGGAGACCAGGTTCAGGTCAGAAACCGGCTTCGATTTCAGGAGAGAGGACACAAGTTTTGCGGCGAAACCTGGTGCAGGAGTCATTCTAGAATTTCCGGCGACGACATCCAATTCTTCATCGGGTACATATATCTGCGGGTGAAACTCTTCAGAAACCAGTAAGAGGCCGCCCACATGATCAGGGTGATAGTGTGTTATCAGTACAATTTCTGGGTTAACGCCAAGGTTCCTGTAAAATTCCACAATTTTTCTGCCTGAACTCTTCATCCCCGCATCGATAAGGATGCCTTTGCCATTCAGGTTCACAGAATAGCAGTTCGCCATTGTCCCGTCTATCAGTTCGATGTTTTCCGTGAGTTTCATACTGATTTCGCCTAGCTTTTAATCTCTTTCAGCCTCTTTACCATCTTAACAACGCCCTGGACTGCGTCCTTTGCCATTTCAATCCTCGCCTGCGCCTGGAGTCTTGTTTCACCGGGACCAGAAATGCCGAGCGCGACCGGCTTGGAGAACTCAATCATTAGGTCCTCGATCTTCCTCCCGGCATTCTGCATGATAATTTCGTCATGTTCCGTCTCCCCTTTTATAACTGCTCCCAAAGTTACAACGCCTTCAATATCCTTGAGCTGCAGTAGCGTCTTGACACCCAGTGGAATGTCAAAGGTTCCAGGAACCTTAAGGACGTTCACGACATCAACCCCCAGAAATTTGGCTTCCACGATTGCCCGCTCCAGCATCATGCTGGTTATATCGAAATTATATTCTGATACAACAATTCCTATTTTCATGATATCACCTAATGTCTCAATCCACCTTTACTGCTACCATCGACCGGTCCGACATCTTTGAATCCCTGTCTCAACCCTTGTCCTGCATCTTCAGTAAGTTTTTCAGGATCAAAAAGCAGTAGATAGGCATTCCGGGCGTGTTCTCTCGACCTGCTGTCACACAACCATGCAAGCTCCCTGGAATCAGCAGCTTCATCTTCATGGACAAATACCTCGATAATATGTTTTCCCTGATTCACCTGAACCCACATGAGGCCCATGGACGCTACCTGCGCAGAAATCTTGTCCACAGGTTTCGATCCTGGCATTCCACAGGCGACAACGATATCACAACCCCTTGAGAAAAGGACTGCAGATGCTACAGGTAGATCCTTTATTCCCGGAACAGTATATCTAAGTATTCTAAAACCTGTCCCAATCTGATTCAGCTCGCTAATGACAGATGCACCCATGTTGAACCTTGCAAACGTGGTATCGGCAACGCCTATGATCTTCATATTCTATTTTCTATCTCCTCGAGCAGTTTCTGCCTCACCTGTGAAGAACTGTGCATATTCCCGGACTCAGATTTCGATATTCTTTCCACCCGTACCCTCATACCGAGCTCCGAGCACTTCTTAACGATTTTATCTGCATCGAATCTCTGGTCGAATCCTAGCGTTATAATGTCCGGCCGGACATCAAGAACGGTCTGGAAAATATCTCCTTCGTGACCAAGCATTGCCCGGTCGACAGGTTTCAGTTCTGAGACCAGTTTGAGCCTCGTTTCTTCAGAGAATATGGGGCTTTTGCCATTTCTAGCCGCGGTAGAATCCCTAGCAACTACCACGAACAGTTCATCACCCAACTTCCTTGATTCCTTCAAGAAGTGAATGTGCCCCAGATGGATTATATCGAACACTCCCGTAGCCATTACCCTGGTCATTAAACCACGATGCAATGATGTCTTTTCCCTCTATAAAACTTAGCGAGTGTTCACCAGCAAAAATCATTGCTTCCTCTTTGGTCATGGATCTGCCAGAGTCGCTGAGCATTTCCACAATGGTCGCAGAAGGTATTAATCCGGCTCTTTCAACCATGTAGGTACTGAGTTCGGTATGTCCCCTTCTCTGACTAAAATAGTTGTTTCTGGCTATGATAAGGATCACATGCCCGGGTGCACGGAACGATTTTGCAAATTCCTCCATTGGTTCTTTGATCTTCCATGAATCGTTTATGAATTTTGCAAGAGAAGTTATTGTTATGGATCTGTCTGTGTCTGAAACGCCGGTAAAAGTCGACCTGTGGTTAATAGTGAGGCTAAAGGAACTGTTTCTATCATATTTCATGTCATCAGACCTTGTTATGGACGAATTCTTGCCATACTGGTTTCTTAGAATATCCTCAAGATAAAGCATTCCGAGCCTATCGGCAAAATCCTGTTTTACGGTTGTACATATGAGTCCACCACCATATTTTCTCATGAATCGTACAACTTCAGGGGTGACATACTGAGACGGAAAAACGATATCGGTTTCGCGTTCCCTGTTCTCGGCATCAAAGATGAGTATGGGTTTACCGGAGGCAAGATCTTTAAGTGCATTTTCCATTGTACCACGTTCTTTCTACCATTCCCGCAAATGTAATAAAGTTTTGGGTAATTACTCATAATTGAGTCAGTGCAATCCCATCTTAAAAGGCTTTAAAAGGATATGCGTTACAGCGTCACTTGATACTCAGGACTTTCAAAAAGGAT